>NZ_BAAHAP010000009.1:0-87774 GCF_054777495.1 Echinicola sediminis
GGACTGCGGTAGGTGTAATCAATCCAGATGCATCCTATAAAGTGGTCATTGAAGCCCATGCAGATGAAATCAGTTGGTTTGTGAATTATATTACAGCGGAAGGCTATATCTATGTCAGGAGAAACGGTGGGTCTGACCATATGATCGCGCCTTCGATGCGGGTCAACATCCATACGGATAAAAAGGTGGTGCCCGGAGTTTTTGGCTGGCCTGCCATACATGTCAGAAAAGGGGATAAGGAGGAAAAGCCTTCCCTGGAGAATATTTTTATAGACGTTGGGGCCAGGTCAAAGGAAGAAGTGGAGGAGTTGGGGATTCATGTCGGATGCGTGGTGACGTTTAAGGATGAATTGATGGACCTTAATGGGAAGTTTTATTCCGGTAGGGCCCTTGACAATAGGATAGGGGGGTACATGATTGCGCAGGTGGCCAAGACCCTGTTTGACAAAGGCATTAAATTGCCATTTGGTCTGTATATCGTGAATGCTGTTCAGGAAGAAATAGGGCTTAGGGGTGCAGAGATGATAGCGGCCAAGATAAAGCCCAACGTGGCCGTGATCACGGATGTGTGTCACGATACCACTGCACCGATGTACAACAAAATTACAAGTGGAGAACAGGTGGCCGGAAAAGGTCCTGTGTTGACTTATGGGGCTTCTGTGCATAAAAAATTATTGGATTTGATTATAGCCTCTGCTAAGAAGAGGGAGTTGCCCTTTCAAAGGGCAGCAGCTTCCAGAAGTACAGGGACGGATACGGATGCTTTTGCTTACTCTAATGATGGAGTGCCTTCGGCATTGGTTTCGTTGCCATTGAAATATATGCATACAACTGTTGAAACAGCCAGTAAAGAAGACATAGAGCATGTGGTGGACTTAATAGTTGGGTTCCTTGAAGACCTGGATCCGGACTATAACTTCAAATATCTGGAGTGATCAATGGAAAGAAGCCTGCTGTTTAGCCGAGCAACTTCGTTTAAACTTGAGGTTCCATCAGGTTTGTTTACAGCAATACAGTATGCCTTTAAATAGAAATAAGAAGCCAGTGCTCAGGTCACTGGCTTTTTCTTTTTTAGTTGTCAAATAGAAGTGCCCCCGGTCTTAAGATGATGAAATATTTTTTTAAAATGGATGTGCTGAAATGTAGGCAGTTTTTCAGGAGGGGATTAAGGCTTTTAGAAAGCTTTTGTTGATTGGCAGAATAATATTGTTTGTAAGGTGGCTTTTGCCCTTGATTTAAGAGGATACTTTTGTTGATGGTGGATAGATCATTTGCTTGAAACATTAATTGTTTGTAGTTCGTTATATAAAAATGATTTGAAATTTTTTTGTTTCATTTTATTTCGTTTAATTTGAGGTGTATATGAAACGAAAGTTTGTCACTCAAGTAGCTCTACTTTGGTTTTCCTATGGGTTGGAGATGAAGGAGCGGGAGGAGATGAGCGGGAGGAGACGAATTTTACCAAATACGATTATTCAAATAAAAATATGATACAAACGACCTATTTGACCTTAAATACGGAAACGGCAGAAGCTAAAGGGGCTTTCCATACTGCAAAGGAGATTGCGGGACAGCCTGAATTGTGGACCATGGTTTTTGACCAGGTTGAGCGGATGAAGGAAGAAATTCAGTCATTTGTGGCGCCGATTTTTAAGAAAAACAATGCAAGGATTATCCTTACAGGAGCGGGGTCTTCTGCCTTTATAGGAGAATCCGCACAAGGAGTAGTGCAGCAAAAAACAGGGGTGTATACTCAGGCAATTGCCACCACAGATTTGGTGACCCATCCAGAATTATTCTTTTTAAAGGACAAGCCAACTTTATTGGTGTCTTTTGCCCGTTCTGGAAACAGTCCTGAAAGTGTGGAGGCGGTAAGGTTAGCCGATGAGTTCTGTGATGATGTTTATCATTTGGTTATCACCTGTAATGCAGAAGGGCAATTGGCAGCTTACGCAGAAGATTGTGGGGGGAATTGTCTGGCCATAGTGCTTCCGGAGGCAGCCAACGATAATAGCCTTGCCATGACCGGCAGCTTTACATCCATGTTGTTGACCGTATTGATGGTAGCTGGAATTGATGAATTGACAGCCATTAAGCCAGCTTTTGAAAATGCGGTGGAGACGGCGAATATCATGCTAAGAACCAAATTGGGGGATTTCGAGAAGTTGGCAGAGCGGGATTTTAAAAGAGTGATTTTCTTAGGTTCAGGGCCTATGTTGGGTATTGCCAGAGAATGTCATCTGAAGCTTCAAGAGCTTACAGACGGGCAGGTGGTATGTAAGCATGATTCCTTTTTAGGTTTCCGACACGGGCCTAGGGCTGTGGCCAATGAGGATTCGGTCATTGTATATTTGTTTGCCAAGGATGGGCATGTGGCCAGGTACGAAAAGGATCTGGCAGATAGCATCGGACAGGACAAGCGGGATATCAAAACTGTAAGTTTTGCTGCTGCTGATACCACTGGCTTTAATTCTATTTTGGAACTGGAGGCCGTAGGTAATGCTGAAGATGCCGTGTTTAATGTCTTGCCTGCTACTCTTGTAGGACAGTTATTGGGCTTCTATAAGTGTCTGCAATTGGGCCTGCAGCCCGATAATCCATCAGTAAGTGGCGCAATCAGTCGGGTAGTACAAGGAGTGAATATTTATAAAAGATAAGTCAAGGATGATTCTCTCGGTATGTCCAAATCCATCAATTGATACTTACGCCTGGATTTCCGCAATGGAAATGGGCGGAGCCAACCGAATCTCAAAACAGGAGGAATTTGCAGGAGGGAAGGGAGTGCATGTAGCTTTGGCCCTCAGTGAATTTGGTCAGAAAACCAACTTGCTGGGGAACTGGGCAGGGCATTCAGGCAAATGGATCGTCGAAACCTGTCGAGCACTGGGAATTGAGAGCACCGGGCCTGAGTTGGAAGGGGCGAACAGAAAATGCTACACTTTTCTTTCTGATGATCCAACCCTCAACCATACAGAGCTCTTGGAGCCCGGGCCGGAAATGACCCGCGAAAAATTGGAGGAGTTTATCCATGTTTTTGAGGAACAAATGAAGCAGTCCGACTTGGCCGTGCTGTCAGGTTCATGGCCAAAGCACGCCTCCGAAGGCGCTTATACGGCTTTGGTAGAGAAGGCGGCAGCGCTGAACAAAAAGGTGATTTTGGATTGTGCCGGGGCAATGCTTGAGAATGCTTTGGAAAAAGGCTTTTTCGGTCTTCATCTGAATGAACATGAGGCCAAAGCCATGTGCGGTACCGATGATCCGATGGAAGCAATCCAGCAGCTGAGTGAAAAGGTTGATTTAATTGCCTTAACCCGAGGGAAGGAAGGACTTTACTTGAATTACCTTGGGAAACTGATCCACGCCAATGTCACCATAGATAAGGTGGTGAGTACGGTTGGAAGTGGGGATTGTTTGACTGCGGGGGTGGCCTACGGGGTAAGCAATGGTTTGTCCGTAGAGGAGATCGCCCGTCATGGAGTGGCTTTTGGAGCGGCCAACTGTCTGAGGAAGGATTTGGGGATGCTGTACAGGAGCGATGTGGAGGCATTGCTTCCCAAAGTAACGATTAAAGAATTGAGCTATGCATAAAAAAGACCTGTTAGTAGTAGGGGAACTCAATATAGATCTGATATTAAACCAGATTCAAGGATTTCCTGAAGTAGGGGAGGAAAAGGTAGCCAAAAAAATGGACGTCACTCTGGGCAGTTCCTCGGCTATTTTTGCTTCCAATATTGCTACACTTGGTGTAGAAACCGCTTTTTGCGGTAAAGTTGGGAATGATGATTTCGGGCAATTTGTCTGTGAGGTTCTTAAGGGAAAGAAAGTCGATACTACTCATATATCCCTTTCAAAAGACCATAAAACTGGTTTGACCGTCGTGATGAATTACGACCAGGACAGGGCAAATGTGACCTATTGTGGAGCGATGGAGGATTTGAGCATTGATGATATCCCCTGGGGAGAGGCATCGGCTTACCGCCATTTCCATTTGTCCAATTATTTCCTTCAGAAAGGTATTCAAAAAGACATTGCCCAGATTTTCAAAAAGGCCAAGGAGGCAGGGATGACCACTTCTTTGGACCTGCAGGTGGATCCAGATAATAAATGGGATTTTGATTACAAGTCCTGTTTACCCTATGTGGATATCTTTCTTCCTAATGAAGCTGAATTACTGGCCCTGACCGGCAAGGACCGCGTCGAAGAAGGCTTGGCTTTGCTAAGCGAATATGCCAATACTATCGCCCTGAAAATGGGAATCAAGGGAGGCTTGGTCTACCAAAAAGGAAAAGTTACAAAAGCTGCGCCATTTGTGAACGAGCAGTTTGTGGATGCCATAGGGGCCGGAGATAGCTTTAATGCAGGTTTTATCTGTAAGTTTTTGGAAGGTAAGGACTGGGAAGAATGCCTCAGGTTTGCCAACCTGACAGGAGCTCTCAATACCACTGCCGCCGGCGGAACCGGCGCGTTTGATAGCCTGCAGGGACTTAAAAACAGGGCACAAACCATATTAAAACAAGAAATTTAATCATTGTCATGAAAATAAAGGATAAATTAAGCCAGTTTACCCAGCAAAAACGCGGTCTATTGGCCACCAATTTCTATAACCTTGAAACGCTTCAAGGAGTGTTGAAAGCAGCATCTGCCCTCAATGAGCCGATCATTCTTCAGCTTACCCAGAGTTCCATTGATTACATGGGCCTGAAGACAGCGGTCTCTTTAGGAAGAGCTGCATTGGATGAATATGGTGTAGAGGGTTGGATTCACTTGGACCATGGCGGTTCTGTGGAATTGGCACAGGCTTGTTTGGATGCAGGTTTTGACTCGGTGATGATAGATGGCAGCGAGCTTCCTTTTGAAGAGAATGTAAAGATCACTCAAGAAGTGGTGAAAAGGGCGCATAAATACGATGCGCATGTGGAGGCTGAACTTGGCTATGTGGCCAAGCTTGGGCAGTCACACCAGCACCAGGGCTTTACCACCGCTGAAGAGGCTAAAACTTTTGTGGAGCAGACCGGAGTGGATGCACTGGCAATTTCCATAGGTACTGCCCATGGGTTTTATAAGGAAGAGCCAAAGTTGCGCTTTGACCTGTTGAGTGAGATTGCTGCGGTTACTCCAGCCACGCTTGTGTTGCACGGAAGCTCAGGCGTGCCTGAAGAGCAATTGAGAGAGGCGATCTCCAAAGGGATCTGTAAGGTCAATTTGGCTACAGAGATTAAAAATATCTTTATGAAGACCTTGCAGCAATTGCTTTTGCAAAACGAGGAGATCGATTTGCGTAAGGTGTTTCCAAAGGCTACCAAGGAAGTAACCGACCTGGTGAGTTATAAGTTAGACATAATGAAAAACCAAAAATAAATGATTACCCCCTTTATAGACGCACATGTTCATTTGAATACTAACTCCATCGCAAAAATGGAAAAAGCGTTGGAGTATGGGGTTTCATTTCTTTCCATCAATACGGAAATTCCTTTTTTTGACTCCATAGAAGGACAGGCAAATGTGATCGAGGAGTTGAATAAGAAGTATCCCAATCGGATCAAGTACATTACCTCATTTTCTACGGAAGGATGGGGTGAACCTGATTGGGCAGAAAAAGCTATTCAGCAGATCAAAAGGGGCTTGGATAATGGTGCTGTAGGTGTCAAGATCTGGAAAAATATTGGGATGGAACTCCAGGATAAGGATGGGCGCTTTATCATGATCGATGATGAAAGTATCAAACCTATTTTGGATTATCTCGAAGAAAACAATATTCTTTTGATTGGCCATCAGGGTGAGCCAAAAAATTGCTGGTTGCCATTGGAGGAGATGACGGTTGATTCGGACAGGAACTACTTTAGTGGACATCCCGAGTACCATATGTACCTTCACCCTGAGTACCCTTCTTATGAAAAGCAAATGGAGGCCAGGGACAGGATTCTGGAACGTCACCCCCGACTTCAATTTGTAGGGCTCCATCTGTTGAGTATGGAGTGGAGCATCGATGAAGTGTCCAAACGCTTGGACAAGTATCCCAATTTGATTACTGATCTTGCTGAGAGGATCTGTCATTTGCAGCTCCAGAGCCAGTCCCGTTGGGAGGATGTAAGGGACTTTATGATCAAGTATCAGGACAGGATCATTTATGGGACTGATGTGATTGATGACGGTTCTTTTGGAGAAGAAGGCGTGGCAGAAAGGTTTGAGCGGTTGTGGAAATTTCATTGGGACTTCTTCGCTACAGACAAGGAGTTGGAGGCCCCCGAATTTACCGGTACTTTCAAAGGGCTGAGTTTGCCCGAGGAAGTACTTCAAAAAGTACTCTATACCAATGCGGCCAAAGTCTATGGTTTTTAATGACGACTCGAAGACCTAAGCTGTGTTTGACAAAATAAAATTTACACTAAACCATTAAGTCATTAATTATGAGCAACAATAGAAGAGATTTTCTTAAGCTTTCTGGGCTAGCAGGTATGGGCTTAGTAGGGGCAGGGATGAGTGGTTTTACCCAAGCGGAGCTAGATGAAGTATTAAAGCAAAGTAAGCGAAAGCATAGCCAGCGGTTCAATATGTCCGGTTATGCTGCGCCTAAGTTGGATGTGGTCCGCGTAGGTTTTATCGGCCTGGGAATGCGCGGCCCGGGGGCTGTTGAGCGAATGAGCAAAATTAAAGGCGTAGAGATCAACGCGCTTTGCGATCTAAGACCAGAAATGGTGGATGAGGTGCAAAAGACGCTGAAAGGTACGCCGCATAAGCCTACTTCCTACTCCGGATCTGCTTATGCATGGAAAGAAATGATTGACAAGGAAGATCTTGATCTGGTATATATTGTTACTCCTTGGGAATGGCATACACCAATGGCGGTTTATGCGATGGAAGCGGGCAAGCATGTGGCGGTAGAGGTTCCTGCAGCTACCACTTTGGAGGAATGCTGGCAATTGGTGGAGACTTCAGAGCGCACCAAGAAGCATTGTATGATGCTTGAGAACTGCTGCTATGATTTCTTTGAAATGATGACCTTGAACATGGCCAGAGATGGGTTCTTTGGTGATGTCATGCACGGAGAAGGAGCGTATATTCACGATCTTTTGGGATTGAACTTTAGCAAAGATGCCTACCAGGATATGTGGAGGTTGAAGGAGAACTTCCGTGATGGCAACCTTTATCCTACCCATGGATTGGGGCCGGTTTGCCAAATTATGGATATCAACAGGGGGGACCAAATGGATTATCTGACTTCTCTTTCCAGCAATGACTTCATGATGAAGAGCCATGCCCAAGAGTTGGCAGGAGATGATAACTTCTTTGCTTCTTATGCTACCAAAAATTACAGGGGTAATATGAACACCACGATGGTGAAAACCAAGAAGGGGCGTTCTATTATGATCCAGCATGATGTGACCTCTCCAAGACCTTACTCTAGGATCCATTTGGTAAGTGGTACTAAGGGAATGGCCAGAAAATGGCCTAAGGAAGGTGTAGCTACCGGTCATAGGTGGTTTACAGACGAGCAGATGACAGAGCTTCAGGAAAAATATACTCCGGAAATTACCAAAAAAGTGGGAGAGATGGCCAAGAAAATCGGTGGCCATGGAGGAATGGACTTCATGATGATCTGGAGATTGATCGACTGTTTGAGAAATGGATTGCCTTTGGATCAGGATGTGTATGATGCAGCACTTTGGAGCGCTATTGCGCCACTGACAGAGTGGTCTGTGGCTAACCGATCCAATTCAATAGATGTGCCTGACTTCACCGGGGGGGCTTGGAAAACCAATGCCCCTGTGGATGTTACTCTCAAAGGAGGAGGCACTACTGAGGTGAGAATTTAATGTCATAAATAACGTTTTCTATTTCCCAAAGCCCTGGCTCCTTGAGTCAGGGCTTTGTTTTTTTGTTTTAAGGATTAGGCTCCATGGTAAAGAAGGTGTGAACAAGAGGAAGAGGACTGAATAAATTTTAAGGGGTCCCAAATAATATTCCGAATTTTTAAAAAACTACTTTTTCGTTTCTTTAAGTGTGGTTACCTTTGCGCATGGCAGAACAAATACTAATCCTAGATTTTGGTTCCCAGTATACACAGCTTATCGCCAGAAGAGTACGAGAACTCGATGTTTACTGTGAAATCCATCCCTTCAATAAGATTCCGGAAATTACTTCAGACATTAAAGGGGTTATTTTATCCGGTAGCCCTTGCTCAGTAAAGGATGAAGGCGCTCCTGATATAGACCTTGATCAATTCCGAGGCAAACTTCCATTGCTTGGCGTATGTTACGGTTCACAGCTGCTTGCGCAGAAATATGGTGGGAACGTGGCTCCCTCTGAGATCAGGGAATACGGTAGGGCAAACCTTAGCTTTATAGATAAACACAATGACCTTTTCCATGAGGTTTCTCATGGATCACAGGTATGGATGTCTCATGGTGATACGATCAAAGACCTTCCTGAAAGCTGGGAAGTGATTTCCAGTACTCCATCTGTAAAAGTGGCGGCTTTCAAGGTGCCTAATGAACATACCTTTGGTATTCAGTTCCACCCCGAAGTGACCCATTCACTGGAAGGCAAAAACCTGCTCAGGAATTTTGTGGTACAGATCTGTGGTTGCAGTCAAGATTGGACTTCTGATGTATTCATCGATAGCTCTATTGCAGAACTCAAAGAAAAGTTGGGGGATGATAAAGTGGTAATGGGACTTTCAGGAGGTGTGGATTCCTCTGTCGCAGCCACTTTGATTCACCGGGCTATAGGTGATAACCTTACTTGTGTATTTGTAGACAACGGACTTCTGCGTAAAAATGAATATGAAGAGGTACTGGATTCATACAAGCACATGGGCCTTAATGTGATCGGTGTGGATGCCAAGCAACGTTTTTATGATGCACTGACCGGTAAAACTGATCCTGAAGATAAGCGGAAAGCCATAGGGAATACCTTTATTGAGGTGTTTGATGATGAGGCGCATAAGATAGAAGGAGTGAAGTGGTTGGGCCAAGGAACTATTTATCCTGATGTGATCGAATCTGTGTCCGTTAACGGTCCTTCTGCCACGATCAAATCCCACCACAATGTAGGGGGGCTGCCTGATTTTATGAAGCTAAAGGTAGTCGAGCCGTTGAATACCTTGTTTAAAGACGGGGTAAGGGAAGTAGGAAGGTCGTTGCAGATTCCCGAAAACATTATTGGGCGTCATCCTTTTCCAGGACCAGGATTGGCCATTAGGATTCTAGGAGACATCACTCCCGAAAAAGTAGCTACCCTTCAAGAGGTGGATCATATTTTTATCCAAGGCCTGAAAAATGATGGGCTTTATGATGAGGTGTGGCAGGCAGGCGCCATCTTGCTTCCTGTTCAGTCAGTAGGAGTGATGGGGGATGAAAGAACCTATGAAAAAGTAGTTTCTCTTAGAGCGGTAACTTCCGTTGACGGAATGACGGCTGATTGGGTTCATTTGCCCTATGAATTCCTAGGAAAGATTTCAAATGATATTATCAATAAGGTGAAAGGTGTGAACAGGGTTGTTTACGATATCAGCTCCAAGCCACCTGCCACCATTGAGTGGGAATAAAGAAAGAGCCTGGTTTAAATCAGGCTTTTTTTATGTGGTTTTGCATCAAAATCAATTAAATTCGTGTTCCGCCTTAGAGAAAGGTATAAAATTTGATTTTAGTTGAAGGTAGGCTTTATCCACTACTGGGAATTTAATGCGAGTAAGTCCAAGGCCTTCTTGTTGAGGTTGTTTGCGGGCCCTGAGCAATGCCTTTTAAAAACTAATGAAAGTTATTCATCCATGAAAAAGATCAATCTACTATTACTCCTTGTCCTACTTTTTCAATTTTCGGTTTGGGCACAGAGCGGTACCGGGTATAGTAATGCTGTAAGACTTATTGACAGTGGTAATACAGCGGATGCCATGGAGCGCTTGCGCCCCTATTTAAGTTACAGGGATTATGGTAAATTGTCGATGTATGCCCGGTATCATTTTGCAAGAGCTGCCTACACCAACGGTCAGTACCAACTTGCCCAAGCGACATTAGAGCAACTGTTGGATGAGTATGAATGGGAGAAAGAGGATGAAGCGCATTATTTACTTGTGCTTAGTTACTTTGGGCAAAACCAGGCTTTTTCGGGCTTGAGTGAGATAAGCAAGATTAGAGAGGAAAGCCTTCAGCAAGAAGCGTTTAAGGCCAGTTATGATTTTTTGAGCAAAAATGCAACAGTAAGCTTTATGGTCGCGCACTGGAATGCATTTAAGGGCAATGAAGGTTATGTCAGGGCCCTAGAGGAAAAACTCAAGGCGCAGACCGTGCTAACCAGCAGTGAAAAACAAATATTGAATGAACTTAAGGGAATCACCAATGGTAACGGGGCCAAGGCCTCCATGGATCGAATCGTAAATAATACCTTGGATGTCGCTATCGTGTTGCCCTTTAACTATCAAGGCGGAAGCGGGGTAAGAAATATCAAAGGGAATAACTTTGTTTTTGAATTGTATCAAGGGATAGATCTGGCCTTAAAGGATGCCAAGAAAAATGGCGTGGATATTAATGTGATGACTTTCGATACAGAAAGAAAAGACGAGGTAGTACGGAAGATTTTGACGGACCCGTTTTTTCACAGGGCGGATATTATTATAGGTCCTGTTTATCCTGAAGAGACTGAGTTGGTATCGGCTTTTGCAGAGAGAAACCAGATCCCATTTATCAATCCGGTGTCCAATATTGCAGAAAATTTTGACGGAAGGGATTATGCATATCTCTTCCGGCCTTCCACTAAGGTGGTGGTAAATCATCTGTTGGAATATGCCAGAAGGCATGTCTCCGGTAAAAAAGTAGCCGTGGCCTATTCCGGATCAACTAAAGACGAACTGCTGGCCAAGGAATATGCCGAAGAGGCAAGCAGAATGGGATACCAAATAGTATATAATCAAAAGGTTGCCTCCAATAATATCAGAAGGTTTTTAAGTGATGTAGGGATAAGGTCAGGGCAATCCACTTCAAAAGTTGACCAAGTGATTATCTTTTCCGATGACCCTTATATTGCTTCCCCGACACTTGCCTTGCTGGAATCAATGTCAACCACCACACCTATATTTGTAATGGACAGTTGGTTGTTCTTTAACTTCGCGAATTTTGAGTTGTTGGAAGGCAATGACTTGCACTATATTGGAAATAATACGATCAACATGGCCAAGTCGGAAGTGGATGATTTTAGGTTTCGCTTTTTTGAAAAATACAATAGTTACCCAGGGGATTATGCCTATATGGGATATGATCTGATGACTTGGGTGTCTAATACCATCAACAACAGGAATGGGTTTGACTTCAGGGCCAACCTGAACCAGAGAGGGCAGGTAGATGGAAACCTGAGTTTTGGCTTGAATTTCAGGAACAGTCAATGCAATCTATATGTTCCGTTTTTGAAGTTGAACCAAGGAAAACTCCAAGAAATAAAATAAAAGTTTTAATGGATATTAAGAATAGTAAAGCGCTTTTTGCCAGCGCTCAACATGTCATTCCCGGTGGAGTGAATTCACCAGTAAGGGCTTTTAAAGCAGTAGGGGGAGATCCCTTGTTCATCAAGAGGGCAGATGGGCCTTATCTTTTTGATGAAGATGGCAATAAATACATAGAATTGATCAACAGTTGGGGGCCAATGATCCTAGGGCATAATCACCCTGTGATCAAAGAGGCCATTGCCAAAGCACTCGAAACAGGAACTTCATTTGGGGCTCCTACTGCAAAGGAGATAGAAATAGCAGAACTGATTACCAAGATGGTGCCATCGGTAGAAAAGGTACGAATGGTTAATTCCGGCACGGAGGCAACCATGTCCGCTATCCGTCTGGCAAGGGGTTATACTGGCAGGGATAAGTTCATTAAGTTTGAAGGAAATTATCACGGTCACGGTGATTCGTTCTTAATCGCAGCGGGTTCGGGAGCCATTACCATGGGAGAACCGAACAGTCCCGGAGTGACCAAAGGCACCGCTAAAGATACCTTGTTGGCGCCATATAATGATTTGGATGCGGTCAAGGCCTTGGTAGAAGCCAATAAAGGCGAGGTGGCCGCGATTATTCTGGAGCCTGTACCTGGGAACATGGGGCTTGTATTACCGAAGAAAGGTTTCCTTGAAGGCTTGCGGACCTTATGCGATAACGAAGGGATCGTATTGATCTTTGATGAAGTAATGACCGGTTTCCGATTGGCGCAGGGCGGAGCCCAAGAAGTATTTGGGGTCACTCCTGATTTGACCACCATGGGTAAAATAATCGGTGGGGGGATGCCTGTCGGGGCCTATGGAGGTAAAAAGGAAATCATGGATTTTGTATCTCCTGTAGGACCGGTTTATCAGGCGGGAACCTTGTCGGGAAACCCTATCGCAATGGCTGCCGGTTTGGCCATGCTGCAATATCTGCACGATCATTCAGAGGTGTATAAGGATTTAGCAGAAACCGGAAAAAGTATTGTGGAAGGGGTGAAGGCAAGTTTGAAGAAATTGGGTTTAGACTATACCACCACCCACTTGGGAAGCATGTACAGCATGTTTTTTACCAACGAAGAGGTTTACGACTTTGAGTCTGCTAAAAAATCCGACACCGCCTTATTTGGTAAGTATTTCCAGGCCATGTTGAGAAGGGGCGTTTATTTGCCTCCGTCACAATTTGAAAGCCTGTTTCTGTCCACATCCCTCGACAAGGGGCATGTAGCGCACATTGTTCAGGCCAGTGAAGATGCATTGAATGAGATTTTGTGATGGCTCTAATAAGGTCCTGCGCTTTTAAGGCGCCGGCTTCCAGCAAGAAAATAGTACAAGAACAAATAATTGACAAGAACATTATGGCAGATAAACTGAAGGTGTACGGTATCAAAAATTGTGATACAATGAAAAAGACCTTTAAGCTTTTGGATGAAATCAAAGTGGATTACCAGTTTGTAGATTATAAAAAAGAGCATCCCTCCTCCGAACTTATTCAGTCGTTTTTGGATAAAGTTAACTTGGAATCATTGGTCAACAAGCGCGGGACAACTTATAGAAAGCTGTCTGAAGATGTAAAGGAAAAGGTGGATGAGCGTGCAACTGCTATACCATTGTTGATAGAAAACAGTAGTATGATTAAGAGGCCGGTGATGGTTTATCCCGATGGGGAAATTTTGGTAGGCTTTGATAAGTCACTGATTGAAAATAAAAAATAAAACCTGGGTAACCAGGTTTTATTTTTTTGTCAGTTTGTAGTTCAGTGTTGAATCTATTTTTTTCTTGTTTTGGTCAAGCAGGGTAAATGAATTCCCGTCCTTTTCTTGAAGGAAGTTTTTGAAAATGCTTCCGTTTTCATCGATCAGACTGATGAGCATGGCGCCGGGATTTTCATTGGTCCCATAAATTACTTCATATCGTCCACTGGTCTCAAAAGTTCTGTCCCCTTCTGGCGTGCCAAGGAAAGTTTCCTTTAACCGGAACCCTCGGGAGGTTTTGTCGGGATGGTTTTCAAGATACAGTGTCATCTTGATTCCTGAACAGTCTGCACAGGGAACAGTCCCCTCATAAGTATACCAAGTAGATGTGCCTGTTTCAAGTGGCTTGTCCGCTGCTTCCGTTGTTTCATTTATTGAATTATTGGAGTTCTCTTGCGGAGAAGGATCACAGGCTACCAGCAGGCTTCCAATGAGGGGAATGAATAAAGTCCAGCTACTTTTCATTAGGGTACGTTATTTGAAGTTGACCAAATATGCCGGTAAGTTAGTCAAAATATCCTGTGTCATTTCTTCAAGCCCGTAAGAATGTTGCCAGCCCCAATCGGTTTTGGCCGCACTGTCATCTATGCTGTCAGGCCAGGTGTCTGCTATGTGTTGTCGGAAGTCAGGCTTATAGGTGATTTCAAACTCAGGAAGATGCTTTTGTATGCAGGCATGCAGTTCTTTTGGGGAGAAACTGATGCCTCCCAAATTATAGCTTGAGCGGATTTTGATATGTTCTGCCGGGGCGTGCATCAAGTCAATGGTGGCTTTGATGGCGTCGGGCATGTACATCATGGGAAGATAGGTGTTCTCAGCAAGAAAGCATTCAAACTTTTCACCCTCAATGGCTTTATGGAATATGTCTACGGCGTAATCCGTCGTGCCACCTCCCGGTAGAGATTTATATCCGATCAAGCCTGGATAGCGAAGACTTCTTACGTCTACATTGTACTTCTGAAAATAATAATCACACCATCTTTCCCCAGCTTGCTTAGAGATCCCGTAAACGGTATTGGGGTCCATAATGCAGTGTTGCGGCGTCTGTTGCATGGGCGTGTTCGGGCCGAATACAGCAATGGAGGAAGGCCAGTAAACTTTATTGAGCTTTTGTACTTTTGCCAGCTCCAAGATGGAAAGAAGGCTGTCCATGTTCAGTTTCCACGCAAAAAGAGGGTTCTTTTCACTCGTGGCGGACAGAATGGCGGCAAGATGGTAAATCTGTGTGACTTTTTCCGCTTTGACAATTTTTGCCAGCTCCTCATGGTCGAGAACATTGAGGGGATAAAAGCGGCAATAGTCAAATTTGTAGGCGGCAGCTTCATTGATGTCTGTTGCAATGACATTGTCGCCGCCATAAATTTCTGTGAGTGCATAAGTCAACTCGGACCCTAATTGTCCAGCTGCTCCTGTGATAAGTATCTTTTCCATAATCTCTGTGAAGTGCGCTAATTCAAATTAGCTACCTCTCCTTCTTATATTTAGGGTTTACATCTTTAGTAAAATTAATAAATTCAATCTTATCAATCTTACCAAATATAAATATTTTCAATTACTTTTATGTGAAAGTTTTTGAATTACGAAAATACAAAAAAAAATCCAAATATATCATGTACGAAAGTTTAAAAAGTAAATTAGGTAAGGAACTGAAAGAAATTGAAGAGGCCGGTCTGTATAAGTCTGAGCGAGTGATAACCTCCCCGCAGGGGGCGGAGATTGCTATCTCGGGAGGCAAGCAGGTATTGAATTTTTGTGCCAATAATTATTTAGGCCTTTCCAGTCATCCTAAAGTGGTTCAGGCAGCCAAGGACGCTATAGATTCCCACGGCTATGGGATGTCCTCTGTGCGTTTTATCTGTGGTACACAGGATATTCATAAAACCTTGGAGGATAAAATAAGCGAGTTTTTGGGGACGGAGGATACCATATTGTATGCTGCAGCCTTTGATGCCAATGGGGGTGTTTTCGAGCCGCTGTTAGGGCCGGAAGATGCGATTATCTCCGATGCGCTGAATCATGCTTCGATTATCGATGGCGTGCGTCTGTGCAAAGCCATGCGGTTTCGTTACAAGCACAATGATATGGAGGATTTGGAGGAGCAGCTTAAAGCAGCCGATGAAAAAGGGGCAAAGCAAAAATTGATTGTGACGGACGGCGCCTTCTCCATGGATGGAACAATTGCTCAGATGGATAAAATAGTGGCTCTAGCAGAGAAGTACAATGCTTTGGTCATGTCCGATGAATGTCACTCTACCGGTTTTATCGGAGAAACAGGTCGTGGGGTACATGAGCTGAAAGGGGTAATGGGTAAGATGGACATCATTACCGGTACCTTGGGCAAGGCATTAGGGGGAGCTTCAGGAGGCTTTACCTCGGGGAGAAAGGAGATCATAGATATTCTGAGGCAGCGATCAAGACCTTATTTGTTTTCCAATACTTTGGCACCTGCCATTACCGGTGCTTCTATTGCAGTTTTTGACCTTTTGTCAAGTACCACGGAGCTGAGGGATAAACTGGAGGCGAATACGACTTATTTCAGGGAGAAAATGACAGAGGCGGGATTTGATATCAAGCCGGGCGTCCACCCTATTGTTCCGATTATGCTTTATGATGCGGCACTCTCCCAACAGATGGCAGAAAAACTGTTGGAGAAAGGGATTTATGTGATCGGTTTTTATTACCCAGTAGTGCCTAAAGGACAAGCCAGGATCAGGGTACAGGTGTCGGCAGCCCATGAACAGGAACATCTGGATAAGGCAATCTCAGCTTTTATTGAAGTTGGAAAGGAATTGGGAGTTATAAAATAATTGTAGCGGTTATGCCAGTGCTTCAAAATTTGCAAGGTGTTTCCTCCAGAGCTCGCATAATTAACATGGGGTCTTGGGGATTGATTTTTCTGAATTTCAGGAGACTTTTATGAAAGCAGTTCTTGAAGTAAAGGCGGATAATCTTATAAAAAAAGCGGCCCAAAGGGTCGCTTTTTATGCTTCAGCAGGTCGCTGTTTGAGCTTTTTACTTTCGAAGGAAGAGGTGACAAATTCAAACTTATCATCAATGTCAATTCCTGTAAGGTAGCTGTTGAGGATTTCACGCACCTCTTGAAAGGAGAGGTTGTGAAGAATATTGCCGTTTTTGGCCATGGATACCTGTCCGGTTTCTTCAGATACTATCAGTACCAGTGTATCGGTGGCTTCTGACATTCCTATGGCAGCCCGGTGCCTAAGGCCAAAATGGGCGGGAACTTCTTTTTCCGTTACGGGAAGAATGCACCTGGCAGCTTTTACCTTTCCGTTATAGATAATAACTGCTCCGTCATGCAGGGGGCTGTATTTGTTAAATATGGAAATCAGTAATCTTTTTGAAACTACCGCATCTATCAGGTCACCGCTTTCGGCATAAAACTTCAATTCTGAATTTCGGGATATCACCATCAGGGCTCCCGTGCTGGTGCCGGCCAATGATTTGGACGCTTCAATAATCGGCGTGATGTTGAAGGCCATTGTTTCCTTTTTTCTCCAAAACAGCAACTCCTGAAGAACATTCTCATTGGAAAGGATGGATGTTTTGCCAATAATCAACAGGAATTTTCTGATTTCTGGGGCAAAAAGGATCAGGGCAGCAATCACACCTACCCCCATAAACTGTCCCAAAATGATGGACAACAGTTCCATTTTGGCAGCATTGACGACAAGGTAGACCAAGTATAGTGACATAAACCCCAAAAAAATCTTAATGGCAACGCTTCCCCGCATCAATTTATAGACCTGGTAAATCAATATGCTTACCAAGGTGATGTCTATAATATTGACGATGGAAACGTCTAAAAAACCTATTTTGAAAAGTAAGTTCAAGGGTATATGTTTTTATATAGTTTAATTGTTTCAGTTGCTTCTTTTACATCATGTACTCTCAATATTTTGGCCCCATTGATTAGGGCTACCATGTTTAAAGCTGTAGTTCCATTCAGGGCTTCTTCAGGAGTTATGTTTAAGGTTTTATAAATCATCGACTTCCTGGAGAATCCTGCTAATATAGGTTGACCTATAGTAGTAAAATAGGATAAGTTTTTAAGAATCCTATAATTTTGTTCAATAGTTTTGGCAAAGCCAAATCCTGGATCTATTATAACATCATTAATGCCAGCTTTGCGACATTGGTTCAATTTTTCATTAAAAAATGATAAAATTTCCTTTTCTATATTATTATACTCTGTTTTGCCCTGCATGGTTGCAGGATTTCCCCGCATGTGCATGCAGATATAGGGAAGTTTTATTTTTCCTACAGTAGGAATCATATCAGGATCCAATTCGCCTCCAGAAATATCGTTGATGATATCGGCCCCCTCTTTGGCTGCGGCCAGGGCTACTTCATGTCGGAAAGTATCTATGGATACCAAAGTGTCAGGAAACTTTTCTTTGAGCGCTTTTAATGCTGGTAAGATCCTGTCCATTTCCGATTTTGGACTGACATCTTCCGCTCCCGGCCTGCTGCTGTAGCCTCCAAGGTCCAAAATCTTAGCGCCTTCCTGAACCATTTTTTCTGCTTGGGATAGTAGGAGGGATATGTCTCCCGCCATTCTGCTTTTGGCAAAAAAAGAATCAGGCGTAACATTAAGAATGCCCATTACCACAGGTTCATCCAAGAGAAAGAGCTTTCCTTTAATTTGAAGTGTTATTTTTGAGGGAAATAATTTATCTTCGATTTCCGAAGAAGACGTTGGACTATCTTTCATTAAATCAATATTGCTTTGAAAACGCAAACAGTAAGCGAATATAATCAAGTTATCACCCTTTGTAAAGAACTTTTTAAGAAGAAAACGACAGATTACGGGACTGCATGGAGGATACTGAGATTGCCCTCCATAACAGACCAAATCTTCATAAAAGCCCAAAGGATAAGGTCCATCCAGGAAAAGGGGACCCAGATGGTAAATGATCCTGTCCAGGATGAGTTTATAGGGATTATCAACTATTGTATCATTGCCCTGATTCAGTTGGATTTGACAGCTGATGACCGGTTGGAGTTGGGGTTTGAGGAGTTGGAGCCATTGTATGATAAGTGGGTGGATGCTACCAGGGGATTATTGGAAAACAAGAATCATGACTATGGGGAGGCCTGGAGAGATATGAGGATTTCATCCATTACGGATATTATTTTGATGAAACTGTACCGGGTAAAGCAAATAGAAGACAATCAGGGCAAGACCCTTGCTTCTGAAGGAGTAGATGCCAACTATCAAGATATGATCAATTATGCTGTCTTTTGTTTAATCAAATTAAAGGAAGTGCAGAATGCTTAAGAAGATCATTTTGAATCTGTTCAGGTTCATAGTAGGAGGCCTGTTTGTTTTTTCCGGATTGATCAAAGTAAACGATCCAGTAGGTACCTCCATTAAGATGCAAGAGTATTTCGAGGTTTTTGCCCATGACATCAGCCCATTTTTTGAAGTGTTTAAGGACCTTGCTCTTCCCATTTCCATATTCCTTATTGTATTGGAGGTGGCTTTGGGAGTGATGTTGCTTATTAACTACAAGACCAAGTTGACCATTAATTTGCTTGTGCTATTGATTGTGTTCTTTACCTTTCTCACCTTCTATTCGGCTTATTTCAATAAAGTAACCGATTGTGGATGCTTTGGGGATGCGATCAAATTAACGCCTTGGCAGTCCTTTTATAAAGATATTGTATTATTGGTGATGATAGGTGTCCTTTTCATTTTTAAAAACCAGCTTCCGGAAGCGCGTGGGACTTGGGTGAAGATGACCATGTGGGGGACTTTGCTCATGACGCTGGGACTTTCGGTGTGGGCAGTAAGGAATTTGCCTTTCATTGATTTCAGAGCCTATAAGGAAGGCGTGGATATCGCCGAAGCCATGCAGCCTTCAGGGACATTGGAATACCGCTATATCATGAAGAAAGATGGGAAGGAGGTTGTTTTGGATGATTATCCCACTGACGAGTCTTATGAGTTTGTGGACATGCAGTTGAAAAACCCGGAAGTTCTTCCGAAAATTTCAGATTTTGCTATTTGGAATGATAGCGGAGATTT
This sequence comes from Echinicola sediminis, assembly GCF_054777495.1. Taxonomy (NCBI): domain Bacteria; kingdom Pseudomonadati; phylum Bacteroidota; class Cytophagia; order Cytophagales; family Cyclobacteriaceae; genus Echinicola; species Echinicola sediminis. The sequence continues at coordinate 19,264 of NZ_BAAHAP010000009.1, forward strand.
TACGGATGCCATTTTGGAGGGTGATAAGATTTTGATATTGATCAGTAATTTTGAGAAAATGGAGAAATCCAAGCTGGATTTGCTGGAGCCTTTGATGGCGCAAAAAGAAATCGAAACGGTGATTATTACTGCCAGCTCAGCAGAAGAAATAGAGGGGGTGCTGAGCGAAAAGTCCTGGGACGTTCCCTATTATTACGGAGATGCTACCGTGGTGAAAACCATGATCCGGGCAAATCCCGGGATAATGCTTCTCCAGAACGGCAAGGTCATTAAAAAATATCATATCAATAATACTCCTCAGGCTGAGGAGGTAAAACGCTTATTCACCCAATGATAAAACATTCAAAGATTGTTTTGGTAGGAATGCCTGGTTCCGGTAAATCCACGCTAGGTAAAATGTCGGCAAAACAGCTGAAATTTGATTTTTATGATCTGGATGAAGAGATAGTAAAGGAGGAGGGGATGGAGATTCCGCAGATTTTCATGAAAAAAGGAGAAGGCTATTTCAGGAAGCTGGAGACCAAGGTGCTTAACCAACTGCTTGACAGGGACAGCTCTTTTTTGCTTTCTACAGGAGGCGGGGCTCCCTGCTTCAATGAAAATATGGAGTTGATCAACGAAAAAGGGATTTCAGTATTTTTAGAGGTGAGCCTGAGTCAGATTTTGGATCGGCTTACAAAAGCTGAGGCGGAAAAAAGGCCGATGTTTCAAGGCCTTGATGCTGGTGAAATTATGCTCAAACTGCAAAACCTTATGGCCGATCGGGTCGGTTATTACGAGAAGGCAAAAATAAAGCTCAGTGGAGATGATATTTCCACTGAGCATTTGATTTCTGAGTTAATGAGCTTTTTTAGAAACTGAAGCCAACTGTAAGCAGGCCTCTGGTGCTTTTGTTGTCTATGCTGACCAGATCAGCTCCTGGGTAAGATGTGTAAAACGAGTCAAATTGACTGTGTACAAGTCCCAGGTCTATATACATTTTGGGGAGTTTTACCCCAACACCTCCAGTGAACTGTGTCTTTGATCTATCGAGTCCCGAGTTTTCGTAGGGATCTCCATAATATGCAGCTCCGGCCCTTAAGCGGAACAGTTTTATTCTATATTCTGCCCCTGCACGGTAATTGAGTGCACTGCCTGCCAATTCTGAAATTTGATCGTTTGCAGCATCCAGCCCAAAATCAGGAGAGGATAAGTGCATGCTGGAATAATCAATATAGTCCACATCAGCTGTGATAAAACCGCTTTTATTAAAGAAGAAGGCTGCACCGCCGCTCACCTTCATTGGGCTTCTAAGGTTGATTGCTGAGAAATAAATGTCACTTTGGGCAAATTCATCAAAATCAAAATTGCCATCAAGGTCATAGTATTCCGCAAGCAGGTCTGCATCAAACTCTTCTTCATATCGTGTCCAGGTTGGGGAACTATAAGATAGCCCCAAGTTTAACTGGTCCACCGGTTTGTAAATCATTCCTAAATTAAGGTTGATGCCGGTTCCATTATGGAAAAGGTTTTCCCTGAGGGAATAATACAATGACGTATTGCCGTTATTGTCAATAAATTCCTCGTTGAACGTTTTGAATGAAGTGTAATCGATGGAAGTCAGTCCCAAAGAACCTCCGATAAAGAGCTTGTTTTTATAGTTAGTACCGTAGGCAAATGAAATTTGGGTCATATTCCCCTCTGTTTCTATCAATTCGTCATGAAAAGGAGGGATTGGAGAGTCAAAGTTTGGAGAACCATCCTGGTTTGGGTCGTAGGAATACTCTGTAGGATAATAGCTGCCATTGTCCAAAACAACCAGCCCCACATCTAAGGGAAGTCCAGCGGGATCCCCGACTCCTGGAGCTCCGAATTGGTTATAATCGTTGGCATAGAAATCCAGTAAGGAGCTGTTGCCTTCAATGTCAGAGAAATAGCCAAAGGTGTTGTTGAAATTGGTCAGGCGGTTAATGCTGATCCCAAAGGAATGACCTCTCCAGTTGTCCGTGTTTAATGGATCCTTCGTCTTATTAATAACGATGCTGAGGTTGGGCAATGCAAAGTTTCCTTTGGTGTCCGACTGAGGTTGATTGAGAAAAGTGGAGTTGGATTGCCAGTTTTCATAGGAGGTGCTGAAGCTGAACTCTGATTTCCGAAAGAATCCCAATCCGGCAGGGTTTCCTGAAATGTTCGAAATATCACCGCCGAGAGCATATTGACTACCGCCCAATGCCATGATCCGGGCCGATCCGGAAGCGTTAAAATAACTATATCTCAGAGCATCGTCAAATGATTGGGCTTGAACGCCAGCCATAGAAAAGCCCCCTAATAGAATTGATCCTATGATAGTTTTACTTAGTAGTCTCATAAATTAATTAATAATACACATCCATTAACCATAATTGTATATGGCATTCACATCATTTATCAAGGATGGTTGAGTATTTAACGAAAGGGAAAGAAAAAGTGGTAAAAAAAGGGGGATTAATTTCCCCCTCTTCTTGAACCTCCAGAACTTCTGGTAGCGCTTCCCGAGCTCCTGGAAGACGATGATGATGAACTACCATAGCTGCTGCTCCTAGAACCGGAACTGCTTCTGGAAGGTGTGTATGTGCTTGAACTTCTTGATGGCGTGGAATAGGTGCTTCGACTTCTAGTCGGTGAAGTACTTCTATTGTAAGAAGGAGAGGTACTTCTGCTAGGAGTAGAATAACTTGATCTGCTTGAGGAACGCGTCCTTGTTGAGATATCCCTTGAACTGCTGCTAGAACTAGGGGTGTAGGCACTTCTGGATCTTTCAGAACTACTTGGTCGGGTCATTACTGCAGAGTTGGCATTTCTTCGACTAGGATTGGCCGAGGTAACCCTGCTTCTACCGCTTAGATAATCATTTTCCGAACGGCTAAAATCAGAAGATACCCGTCTGGAATTGTCTACTCTACTGACAGCACTTCGTCTAGCATCCGTTCTTGAAGCTGTGGGAGAAGTAGCGGATCTTCGAACGTAGTTCGCAGCGGTAGAGCTACCCCTCACTGATCTGGCAGATCTAACGATTCTTCGACTTTCTCCTGAATAAATATTGTTCACTATCAAAGGTCTGCCATAGCCGTAAAAGCCTCTGCCGTAAAATCCTCCAAAGGCATATCTAGAACCCCAGAATGGATCGTAGAAAGGACTGTAAAAAGGATCGTAAAATGGTCTTAATCCCCAGTAATTTCCAAATCCAAAACCCAAGGACAGGCTTAACCTTGGCCTGAATCCAAAGCTTGGTCCCCAGAAAGGATCATAAAAGCCTCCGAATCCAAGATTTGGGTAGAATCCGAAAGGCCCTCCATAAAATGAATTGAAGAACCAGGGATTGTTGTTCCAATTATTGCCGCCTGCTGGATTGTTGTAACCGTAAAAATTGTTATAAACGTTGATGTCTCCACCTTCACCTCCTCCGTTTTGCGGCTGATCGTCGTCGAAATAGACGATTTCATCAGAGGCGGTGTCGTCTTGGACCTGATATTTGGCGATATACTCAGGGTTTACATTTTTGGCCGAAAAATTTTCCTGCGCATATTCCCCGGAATCGTCAATTTCAGTGTAGCGGCTGAAATTTTCAGGGGTATTGTTTACAACAGCATTAGAAGTAACCACAGCGTCATCAGATGACATAAAGTACATGTCATCCGATTCTCCTTGCATGGCACTATAGCTGCTGCATGAAACAAGCCCTAATGCAGCCAAAAAACCAAGATACCGATATGAGACAATTTTCTTCATAATTCTTTAGTTTATAACTCACAACACTATATACGTGCTCTTTGGGAGAGGGTTATAATTTTTTGATTTATATTTGCTTCCCGAAATAGGGAACGAAAGTTAAAGAGTTTTTTTTAAACAACAAATAGTAAACATGAGCAAAGGACTGCCAAAAAGAAGTGAAGATTACTCGCTGTGGTACAATGAATTGGTGAAAAGGGCTGACCTGGCCGAGAATTCTGCAGTTAGGGGCTGTATGGTGATCAAGCCATATGGCTATTCTATTTGGGAAAAAATGCAACAGCATCTGGATCAGATGTTTAAGGATACCGGGCACAGTAATGCCTATTTTCCACTTTTTATCCCGAAATCCTATCTTTCTAAAGAGGCTAGTCATGTTGAGGGCTTTGCCAAGGAGTGCGCTGTGGTGACCCATTACAGGTTGAAAAACGGGGAGGATAATCAAGGGGTGATCGTGGATCCTGAAGCAAAGCTGGAAGAGGAATTAATCGTTCGTCCGACATCTGAAACGGTGATTTGGAGTACGTATAAGAACTGGATACAGTCTTACCGTGATTTACCACTAAAAGTGAACCAGTGGGCCAATGTGGTGCGCTGGGAAATGAGGACCCGTTTGTTTCTCCGAACGGCCGAGTTTTTATGGCAGGAGGGGCATACCGCCCATGCCACCAAAGAAGAGGCAGTGGAGGAAACGGTTCAAATGATGAATGTTTACGCCCAATTTGCGGAAGAATTTATGGGACTTCCCGTAGTCAAAGGGGTGAAGACAGAAAATGAGCGGTTTGCGGGAGCCCTAGAGACCTATTGTATAGAGGCGATGATGCAGGACGGTAAGGCGCTACAGGCAGGGACTTCCCACTTTTTGGGACAAAACTTTGCCAAGGCCTTTGATGTCAAGTATGCCGGAAAAGACGGGGGACTTGAATATGTTTGGGGAACCTCTTGGGGGGTAAGTACCCGATTGATGGGGGCTTTGATCATGGCCCATTCCGATGATAATGGGCTTGTGCTGCCGCCTAAGCTTGCGCCTATCCAGGTAGTGATCGTGCCGATTTATAGAAGTGAGGAAGAACTTCAGGCTATAGAAGAAAAGGCCCATGAGATCATGGGCAAACTGAAGCCTTTGGGGATTTCGGTACATTTTGATCACCGAGATACCCATAAGCCGGGTTGGAAGTTCGCCGAATATGAATTGAAGGGGGTACCTGTCAGAATAGCTTTGGGGCCGAGAGATCTGGCCAACAATACCATTGAAGTTGCCAGGAGGGACACCCTGTCCAAAGAAATGGTTAATCTGAATGAGACCAAGGTGGAGGAAATGATCCCTAATCTATTAGAGGACATTCAAGAGAATATCTATCAGAAAGCGCTTAAATTCAGAGAGGAGAGTACGACCAAGGTGGAGAGTTGGGAAGAATTTCAGCAGGTACTGGAAGACAAAGGCGGCTTCATTTCAGCCCATTGGGATGGAACCTCTGAAACAGAAGAAAAGATCAAGGAGCTTACCAAAGCTACGATTCGTTGTATCCCCTTGGATCAAGAAGAGGAAATGGGTGAATGCGTACTGACAGGGCAGCCTTCAAAAGGAAGGGTGCTTTTTGCAAAAGCCTATTAAATCATATACCAATAGATTTAGATTACTAATCAGCTCTGAACTTTCTTTTACTCTTCCCTGCAGTGAAAGGATCTTCGGGGCTGCTTGGTTTTTGACCGCTTATTTTTATTAAAGGTCAAACTTGGGGTTTCGTTTTTCAATCCCAAAAAAACTCTCTATTTTCAGCTAATCATTTAAGTTTTTATGACATTGGCAATTATTATAAGCCTTTTGTTGATAGGCCTGGTACTCGTTCTCCTGGAAGTGATTTTTGTTCCCGGAACCACTTTGGTGGGGGTGCTGGGAGCAGTCTTTAGCGGCTTAGGAATCTATTTTTGTTTTCAGCAATATGACTCAAAGACAGCTGTTTTTGTTTTGGCCGTTACCATTTTGGCCAATGTGGGCGTGATTATCTATGGTTTTAGATCAGGGGTATGGAAGCGTTTTTCTCTTAAAGAGACGATATCAAGCAGGGCATTTGATGACCGTTTGGTAGGGCTAGAAGTAGGTCAAAAAGGAAGGACCCTATCCGATATAAAACCTTATGGCAAGGCGGAATTTGGGGATAAAATTTATGAGGTGAAGTCAAATTCCGGTTTTATCTCTGCAGGGACAGAGGTGGAGATTGCACAGTTGGAAACCAATAAAATTATCATAAAACAATAAACTATGGATCTTTCAAATTCAGCCATTATTTTGGTAGCGGCCTTTGGCGGGCTGATATTGCTGTTTATCTTTCTCTACTTTGTGCCGGTTAATCTTTGGATAACGGCAATTTTTGCCAATGTCAAAGTAGGAATAGGGGAGCTTATCGGGATGCGGATCAGAAAGGTCCCTCCAAGTGTGATTGTCAATTCTATGATTACGGCTACCAAAGCCGGGCTGGCATTGACCACCAATGATTTGGAGACCCATTACCTGGCCGGAGGGAATGTGCCCAATGTAATCAGGGCCTTGATTTCAGCGGATAAGGCAAATATCAACCTGTCCTTTAAGCAGGCTACAGCTATAGATTTGGCTGGGCGGGATGTTTTTGAGGCTGTTCAGATCTCGGTAAACCCTAAAGTGATCAACACCCCCAGTGTGGCTGCCGTGGCGGCCGATGGGATACAGTTGATCGCCAAAGCACGGGTTACAGTAAGGGCCAATATTGCCCAACTTGTAGGAGGGGCAGGAGAAGATACCATTTTGGCCAGGGTAGGCGAAGGGATCGTTACTTCCATTGGTTCAGCCAAAACCCATAAGAGTGTGTTGGAAAACCCTGATAAGATCTCTAAACTCGTTCTTGAAAGAGGCTTGGATGCCGGAACTGCTTTTGAGATTCTATCCATTGATATTGCGGATATCGATGTGGGTACCAACATTGGCGCAAAGTTGCAGATTGATCAGGCATCTGCTGATTTGAAGGTGGCTGAAGCAAAGGCGGAAGAGAGAAGGGCCATGGCCGTGGCACTGGAACAGGAGATGAAGGCGAGAAATGTAGAGATGCGGGCTAAGGTGGTGGAAGCTGAAGCAGAAGTGCCAAAAGCTTTGGCCGAGGCTTTTAGGTCTGGAAACCTTGGGGTGATGGATTATTATAAAATGGAAAACATTAAGTCCGATACCGAAATGAGGGATTCGATAGCTAAGCCGGAAGAAGGAAGCAAAGGAGATAAAAATTCCAAAGGGGACAAATAATAGTAGGAAATCAAAAACGACAAAGGCCAGGGAACACCCTGGCCTTTGTCGTTTTATTTTCTTTTCTTCTTTTTCTTTTCATCAACCGGCGCAGGTGGTGTGTAAATGTCCTCCGCAAGAATTTTTTGAGTAGCAGGATCAACGAATATATCCATGTAATAAATGGGGAGAACCAGGTCGCCGGATTCCTTTATAATGCCGAAACGGTTGTTTCTCTCCACGATGATCCGATCATGTCCTTCCCTGCGGATAGATTGAAAAGTGGGATTGCAGATTTCAGTTCCCATGGGGTCAATGAGCCCATATAATCCCTTGTCCTCTGTGATGTAATAATGGTCATCAGAAAGTGAAATATGATGATAATATTCAGGTAGCAGGAGGGTGCCTGTTTTGTTGATCAGATTGGCTTTGCCTTCTTTTTTGACAATGGCCAATCCTTGATGAAACTCCCCGACTTCATCAAATTGAGGCGCAATGCTTATCGTGCCATTACTGTCAACATATCCCCATAGACCTCCAGTTTGGATACCGGCCAGTCCTTCGGAGAATTTTTGGACATTTTCAAACTGGAAGGGAATGATGAGCTTGCCTCCTCTATTGACAAATCCATATTTTTGGTCGGCTAATGCCCCGTACAGCTCTTCTCTTCCCGGGAGTATGGAGGCGATGTTTTCCGTCGGTACTACCTGCCAAACTCCCGTTCTGTCCAAAAGGCCTACCTTGCCATTCTTGAAGTAAACATTATAATGGTCTTTGTCGGTACGTACGACTGTTTTCATTCCCAAAATATCCAGTAGGATTCCATCATTTTTCATCACCCTACGCAGTTTGCCATGTATGTACTCCAGTATCACATCTTCTTGAAGGGCGATTTTGTGGTAGCTGCTGTAACGTATTTCGGCGTCCTTGTCTGTGGCTCTGATCAGCATGTACTGATTGTCCTTATATCCATAGAAATACTCTTCTTCCAGGTAGGTAAGGCTGTCAAGGATGGGGTCCAGGATGTATTCCCCATGTCTATTGATAAGACCGTATCCTGTCGGTTCATGGGAAAGGATGGTGCCCTCGGAAACCGATGATAAATAGTGATGGGGCTTGTTTGGGGTATTGGAAAGTGGAAGCAAATATCCTGAAGGGGTTTTTGCTATTACCTGGCCGTTCTTGGCGAAGTATGCCTCCTGGAAATTACCTATAGATTGAAGTGTTTTGGTACCTATGTCGTAATGGAAATAGGTGTTCTGTTTGTTGGCCAAGAGCTGATGGTAATGGCTGTCTATATGGTCGTATTCCGGCTTTAATATCTGCTCGCCGTATTCATGGTAGGCTCCGAATTTTTTATTGTCCGAAACGATGATCCACGGACTTAGGTACTGATAAATCTCTGCCCCCTCCAACTCAAGAAAGGGTTCGTAACTATTGTTCAGAAGTTTTAGTTTTTGGTCTTTGTCGCTAACGCGGATGGACTCTCCTAAAAGATAAATATGGTCGTTATTGATCTTTTGGACCAGGTTGAACTGCTGGTCATAGACTTCATAAATTTGGGATTGGCAAAAGCCAAAACTCATCATAAAAAACGAAACGGTAAGCAACCATTTCTGATTAATCCATGTCATTTGTTAACTTTTTAATTTGCAGCCTAAAGTAAAAGGAAAGCTTGTGCTTTCAAAAAGATGTCCACCGCAACGGTAAAAAAAAGTGAAGGAAAGTATCCTAAGTGAAGTTGGAGGAAATGGTTGATTTCAAAATGCTTCCAAAAAGGGATTGCAATTAGTGGGCTTTGGGGTTTTGGGCTTCTTTTTCCAGATCAAACAAATCAGAAATGATATCGATCATCCCTTCTGCTTGATCCTTTTTGCAAGCCGCCCTTAACTGTACCACCGGAACTTTGATGATTTTCTGCATCATGCTTTTGGTGATTTTATCGATGATTGCATATTCTTTTTCGCTGGCATTTTTCAGGTATCTTTCCAGCTCCTCTTTTCTTATCTGTTCCAGGGCGTTTTTCAGCTTGTTGATGGTCGGGGAGACCATCATTTCCTTTTTCCAGTCAAAGAACTCTTCTATGCTTTCTTCTATAATTGTCTCCACCTGAGCTACAGAAGCAAGCCTTCTTTTCAATGTCTCTGTCGCTTTGCTTTGGATATTGTCTACATTGTAAAGCAGTACGCCCGGAACATCTTCTACCGTGGTTTCGATACTTCTAGGAACTGATAAATCAACAAATAACTTATAGCTCTTTATGTCAAACTGTTTTGCAAGTTCTTTGGTAATGAACGGATCCGAAGTGGCGATGGAAGAGACAATCACATCAGCTGCCTGCATGGCTTCGTGCACCTCTTCGAAGGGAATAACCTTGAAGCCAAGTTCAGCTCCCATATTCAGCGCCTTTTCGTGCGTCCTGTTGGTCAAGGTGATTTCCGCTTGGGGTAAGTGGACCATGTTTTTGGCTACATCCTCTCCTATTTCTCCCAGGCCAATCAAAAGTACTCTTGGGTTGATCGTATTGGCAGTGAGTTCTTCGATAAGTTCTACCGCCGCATAGGATACAGAAGCTGCGCCGTCACGGAAGGCTGTTTCTTGTACCACTCTTTTGTTGGTAAAGAAGATGGTGTGCATCAGTCGGTGCAGGAATGGCCCGGCCATTTCCTGGTCAGCGGCTGCCTGGTAGGCTCTTTTTACCTGGTTGGAGATTTGCATGTCCCCAACTACCTGGGCTTCGAGCCCCATGGATACTCTGAAAAGATGCTGGATAGCTTTTTTGTCGTCCTGAATAATGGTGAAATATTCTAAATAGGAAACGACATTATGGATGCCTTTTTCGGTTCCGATTAATTTGATGATCTCAACGCTGAGATCCAGTTCATGCGCATAGTAAACCTCTGTCCTGTTACAGGTAGATAAAATCAAGGTGTCTTTTACATTGAAGAACTCCCTTAGTTTTAACAGAAGTGATTCTATAGCCCTGTCATCTAACGCAATGATTTCCCGGATTTCCACTGGGGCATTTTTGTAAGAAAGACTTATGGCTCTAAACTTATGCTGCATTATCACTATTCAATTAAGCTACAAATTTATTACAGAAAGTGCATGAAATGAACATTTTCCTTTGACTCATCGTAATTTAAAATCCTTCTAAATAACAAGGTGCCTGAGTATGAAGGATTTTACAAAGCAATAATGCGAATAATTGGAAAGAAATTCCAATATGATTATTTTAATGATGATAGAGGTTGTCTATGAGATGGATAGCTGTTTTTTAATGGAGGCAATGTTCCAAAAAGCTCATTTTTATGCAACGGAGAATACGTTATTTTTTGAAAAGTTATCTGGGATTTACTAAAAGGGAGTCCGTAGGGTTCCTCTTATTGCTTCCTGTTATGTTTGGAATGGTCTTGGTGCCTAAATTCTACGACTTGTATTGGTATCATTTGGCAGAGGAAGAGTATCAGGAGTATTTGGAAGAGGTATCGGTGAAGCTGAACAAGGAAAAGGGGACTTTAGGAATTAATCCAACCACTATGGTCAAGGCTTCCTTAGGGCAGGTAGAAGAAATTAAAGATACTTCCAGATGGAAAAGGCCCTTGGAGGAAAGCTATAAGACCAACAAGATTTCTTTTTCGGAAGCTGATTCAGTCGTGTTACAAATCGTGCCAGGGATAGGAGAGACATTGGCTGGAAGGATTGTTAAATTCAGGGAGAACCTTGGAGGATTTTATCGTAAGGAACAATTGCTGGAGGTCTATGGATTAAAGGAAGAGGTGGCCAAAAGGATTTTTGATTACTTTACTTTTGAGCAGGGGATAAAGTCCAAATTGTCCATTAATACAGCGGCAGTGAAAGATTTGGCCAGGCATCCCTATATAAATTATGGTGAAGCAAAAGTGATTGTAGCTTACAGGGAACAGCATGGGGCTTTCAGTTCAGCAAAGGATCTGCTGGAAATAAAGATTTTCACAGAGGATTGGGTTCAACGCCTGCAGCCCTATTTACGATTTGAATGAATGTCTGTAAAGGGGCCTTGAAGAAAAAGTGATGAGGTCTTTGTTTCAATGGTAGGAGTTTACATTTTCAATGTGTGATACAAAGCTGTTGAAATTCTAGGATAATGGGATGCGCAGTTTCCAAAGCATCATTTTTTAAAGACCGTTTTTGTTTCCGTTTTTATGAGGTGATATTTGCGGCATGACAATTTCAGATTACCCGTTTTTGCAGACAGCGCTCAATTTACCCAAAACTGAGTTTCAACTTGAAAATGCTCAGGGAAAGTTGACTATTTATGATTCCTTGCGAAAGAAATTTTTGGTCCTGACACCGGAAGAATGGGTGAGGCAGCATATTGTATATTATTTGATTGAATTCAAGCAGTACCCCAAAAGTCTTTTTGCCTTGGAGAAAGGGGTGAAGTACAACCGGTTGAATAAAAGGTTTGATATTCTGGTACTAAACAGGGAGGGTAAGCCCTTTTTGTTGGTGGAGTGCAAGGCGCCGGAGGTGAAATTGAACCAAAGGGTCGTAGAGCAGGTCTGTGTCTACAATAAAACCCTCGGAGCCAAATATATGGCCATCAGTAACGGTATACAGCATATTTGTTTAGAATATGACGAAGAAACCCAGGCTTATAGACAGCTTAGGGGATTTCCTGATTTTTAAATAAGCATTGCTTTTTCAACAGCTTTATGTCCTACTGTTAAGGGGGATCACCCGGTCAATGTTGTTAAGTTAACTATGATAAACTAAGCACATCTGTGTACAGCTATATTCATCTGTGGTCCGTATCCGCTCTTAATTTTATGGCATTGAGTACCCGGTAAAGAGAGAAGGTATTTAGTTATTATTTCCTGTAAAATGTTTAATGCCTTATTGGTGGTGATAAGAAAGTTTAAATAAAAGATAGTGAAAGTTTTTGAGTTTTATATTCTTTCTTATATTTGTAAAGCAACTAGAGCAACAGAATGTAAACCCAACAGGGGAGGGCAAAAGGCCTCGGGCTTTTTGCTACTCCCTGATCTGTGGTGGTCGAGTTGGGTGCTAATGCGAAAAGAACACAAAATCTTCATACGGTTAATTAAGGTTACAAAAAAATCCCCGGAATTTTCGGGGATTTTTTTGTTGTGGCCTATTTATTCTATTGTTTTGGTCATCGATCGTTTACTAAGTATATGAGTTTTTTTACAGACCAAATGGACAGGCAGGTGGAAGTAGCTTCCCTTCCACAACGTATTATCTCTTTAGTCCCATCGCTAACAGAGTTGTTGGTAGATCTTGGGTTGGGGGATAGGGTGGTCGGAGTTACCAAGTTTTGTATTCACCCGAAGGGGTTTAAGGAGAAGAAGACCATCATCGGAGGGACTAAGCAATTTAGATTTGATGTGATCGAGTCCCTGCGACCCGATCTCATTATTGGGAATAAAGAGGAAAATTACAAAGAGGGGATTGTAGCCCTAGAAAAGAATTTTCCGGTATGGATGAGTGATGTGTTTGATCTGGATGATGCCTTGGATATGATCCTGCGCATAGGAATGCTAACCGGAAAGGAGCACGAAGCAGCTGAGTTGGGGGAGAAAATTAGAAGGGGATTTGAGATTAGTCTACCTCCAAAAGGAACCGCGGTTTACCTGATCTGGCAAGATCCAATAATTACCGTAGGAAAGCATACTTTTATTGATAAGATGATTCATAAAGCTGGCTTTAAAAATCTGGTTGAAGCAAGGCGATACCCTCAAATAAGCTTGGAGGATATCGCCGGATTGAATCCGGAATTTATTCTGTTGAGTTCGGAGCCCTTTCCTTTTAAAGAAAAGCATTTGAAACGCTATCAAGAACAATTTCCTAATGCAGTGGTGCGCTTGGTAGATGGAGAGTTGTTTTCTTGGTATGGCAGCAGATTAATACATACCCCTGACTACCTGAAGCGCTTGTAGTTTGATTGAAGTTTATTTTTTTAAGTCTAAAATCTTTCCAATCTGATTGGTTTCCTTCATCTTTTGGGCCAGTTCTTCGTAGTGGTCCGAAGCAAGATCATCTCTGAATTCCACTAGGTTTTTGATGTAGCCATTGAGGGCTTCGAGTACATTTTTTTTGTTTTCCTCAAAGATGGGGGCCCACATTGCCGGAGAGCTTTTGGCAAGGCGTACGGTGGAGGCAAATCCACTTCCGGCCATGTCCAAGATGTTTTTGTCATCTTCCATTTTGTCCAATACCGTTTTGCCAAGCATGAAAGAACTGATATGGGAAAGATGGGAAACAAAGGCCAAGTGCCTGTCATGGTCATGCGGTTCCATGAAGCGGATTTTCATGTCCAGTATTTCGAAGGCTTCATAAGCTTTAGCTTTGAGGTGCAGGTCCGTTTTTTCCAACTCGCACAAAATCATGATCTTGTCCTTCAGCAGGCCGGCGTGGGCAGCTTTTGGTCCTGAGTATTCTGTCCCTGCTATGGGATGGGCCGCCAGGTAGTTTTTCCTTTTGGGGTGGTTCTGGAGGTCTTTACAGATGTTTTCCTTGGTTGAGCCAAAATCCATGATCAAGGTTTGGTCCGACGTCTTGTCAAGGAGTTCCTTGACCAATGAAGCCACGGTGTTGACGGGGATGGCCACTACCACGATGTCAGTATCATCATCCGGGAAGTCTGCTACTTGGTCAATAATGCCCAAGGCCAAGGCTTCTTTACGATGGGCCGGACTTTTGTCCGCCCCGGTAACAATAAGGTCTGGGATGGCCTTTTTTAGTGCCAAGGCAAAAGAACCACCCAAAAGTCCGAGTCCTATGACATGTATTTTTTTCATGTTGAAATTGTCTATTTCCTCCATGTACTGTTGATCCTATCAAAAGCTTCTTGTATGGTTTCTTTGGCAACGCAAAGGGAAAAGCGGATATAGCCATGTCCATTGCTTCCAAAAATGTCTCCAGGGGTAATGAAAATGTGGTTTTCGTAAAGCAGTTTGTCCACCAGGGCCAAAGGGTCTGTTTTTTCCGGCAGCTTAGCCCAAACAAACATGCCCGAGCTGTTTTTGTCACAAGTGGCCCCTAATCTTTCTGCCAGTTTCCAGATGAGTTCCCGGCGGATTTGGTATACCTCGTTCATGTTTTCAAACCAGGACTTTTCTAGCTTAAGAGCGGCGATGGCCCCTTCCTGAATCCCTAGGAACATTCCCGAGTCCATATTGCTTTTTACTTTCAGCACTTCCTTTACGTAATCGGATTTTCCGCAGAGCATTCCCACCCGCCAACCGGGCATATTAAAGGTCTTGCTAAGGGAGTTTAGCTCCAAGGCAATGTCCTTGGCCCCTTCTATGCTTAAAATACTCAAATATTCTTTTGTCAAGATGAAGCTATAGGGGTTGTCATTGACTAAGAGGATGTTGTGCTTTTTGCCAAATTCAACCAGTTTTTGGAGGGCTTCTTTTGTGGCATTGGCCCCTGTAGGCATGTGCGGGTAATTGATCCACATCAGTTTTATGCCTTCTTGTGAGAGGGTCTCTAATTGTTCGTGATCAGGCAGCCAGCCGTTTTCTTCTTTTAAATCATAGTAAACCGCTTTTGCACCTACAAGTTCGGTGACGGAAGTGTAAGTGGGATAGCCAGGGTTAGGGATGAGTACCTTGTCTCCCGGGTTGAGGTAGGCCAAGGAAATGTGCATGATGGCTTCCTTGGAGCCCATCATAGGAAGTATTTCATCAGCAGGTGCAAGAGTGGCCTGATAATACTTTTGGTAAAAATTGGCAATAGCCTCCCTTAGTGCTGGGATACCCTGATAGCTCTGGTAGCCATGCGCATCCTCTCGCTGACTGGTGCTGTTCAGCGCATCGATAACTTGTTGGTGAGGAGGGAGGTCCGGGCTGCCTATTCCCATGTTGATAATAGGGTGGCCTTCATTTTTTAGCTTGGCTACTTCCCGGAGTTTTTTGGAAAAGTAATATTCCTTGACATTGGTTAATCTATCAGCAGGCTTGATCATTCGTTAGGATAGTTTGGTGTTTTTGTATTCCCCCATTATTTTGATTTGGTTGCCCTCCTCAGTGATTAGGGAGACAGCCTTTTTATAATCCTCATGATTTTCAAAAAGCAGATCAATGAAAAAAGCATAATGCCAAGGTTTGTCAATTACCGGAAGGGACTGGATCTTGGTCAGGTCCAGGTTGTGGTCGCTCATGGTGTTGAGGACTTTGGCCAGGCTGCCTTTTTCGTTTTTGATGATCAGTTTGAGGGATACTTTGTCAAAAGGTCCGGTTGTAGGCTGCCCGTCATCTTTCTTCACAATGCAAAAACGGGTGATATTGTTTTTGATGGTTTGGATATCCGAGGCCAGAATGTCCAGTTCGAAAATTTCAGCAGCCGATTTACCCGCAATGGCAGCTACTCCCCTAAGTTGTTCCTCATGGATGGTTTTCGCTACTGAAGCTGTGTCGAGGTCCTCTTTGAGCTGGATATGGGGGTGTCTCTCAAAGAAGGCTTTGCACTGTAAGAGGGCCATGGGATGTGAGCGGACCTCCCTGATGTCGTTTATGGTCTGTCCCGGTAGGGCCATCAGCTGGTGGGAAATGGGAAGGTAAAACTCTCCGGTAATGCGGAGGTTGTTCCTGTCCATTAGATCATAATTGGGGAGGATAGCTCCTGCAATGGAGTTTTCCAATGCAAGTACCCCGATGGTGGCTTCCTCGCTGGTGATCTTTCTTACCAGTTCCGCAAAGGTCAGGCATTCCAGGATTTGGGCTTCAGGCCCGAATGTATTTCTGGCCACTTGGTAGTGGTAGGACCCCAGGATGCCCTGTATGGCTACTTTTTCTTGGTTTGATTTCAATTTTTCTATTGTTGTGGTTAAACCCGAAATGTGCTTCGGTTTTGGGTGTGAAATTATTGCAAGGAAATTAGAAAGTCAAAGCTTCCATTGTGCAAAGCAGGAAAAATAAAGGATTATTTTGGAGGATAACAAAACTGCCTGACTTAAGAAAAGGTCAGGCAGTGATTATATCATTGTATTAAAGGGACCAGCCGACCAGGTCACAGTGCTTCCAAAAGCTAGGGTAGGATTTGTTGACTACGTCTTTGTCCTCAAAAGTGACTTGGGATCGAGTGGCCAAAGGCATGAAGGCCATGGCCATCCTGTGGTCATCATAGGTGTCTATGAATACTTCGACGGGGATGTCGGTAGAAGGAATCAGGGTGAATTCACCATTTTCACCTTCTTCCAGCTTGGCATCGATTTTGGCCAGTTCCTGCTGAAGTGCCAAGATCCTGTCAGTTTCTTTGATCCTCAGACTTTCCAGTCCGGTGAATTTACTCTTTTGGCCGATTATTGCGCAGGTTACTGCTACCGTTTGGGCCAGGTCCGGACAGTGGGTAAAGTCAAAGTGCTCCAGTCCGCTTACTTCCTTTTTGCTCAGTTGGATGCCACCGTCCCTGAATTCGCTTTGGATACCCAATTTATCCATAATCTCTACGATTTTGGAGTCGCCTTGTAGGCTGTTTTTTTTCAGGCCTTTGAGGAAGAGCGCTCCTTGGTCTGCACAGGCCAAAAGGCTGAACCAATAGCTTGCCCCTGACCAGTCGCTTTCCACGGCAAAATCCGTGTTTTGGTATTGCTGGTGGGGAACTTTAATGATGTTGTCTTCAAAGCTATACTCAATGCCAAATTGTTTCATCAGTTCCAGGGTCATCTCTATGTATGTTCTGGAGCCGATTTTTCCGGTAAGTTCCAGGGTCAGGCCCTCAGGAAGCAATGGTGCGTTCATGACCAAAGCTGAGATATACTGACTGCTGACATCTCCTCGGATCTGTAGATGGTTGGTAAGCTGCTTTGAGAAGCCCTTGGTTTCCATAGGGGGGAAGCCCTCTTGGCCTTTGTATTCGATCTCTGCCCCTAAGCTTCTCAAGGCATCCACCAAAATGCCGATTGGCCGCTCACACATGCGTGGAGTGCCCGTAAGGGTTTTCTTTTTGTTTGTCAGCGCAGCATAGGCGGTTAAGAAGCGCATCGTCGTGCCGGCATCTAGCACGTCCAGGGTTTCGGGATCTTCTCCCAACAGCCGGATCATGGTTTGGGTGTCCCTCGCTTCGGCCAGGTTGGAGATTTTGTTTTCACCTTCCGTAAGTGCGTCGATGATCAAGACCCTGTTGCTTTCACTTTTAGATGAAGGCAAGGGGATGGTAACTTCGCCAAAACTTGATTTGGCCGCTAAAGTTATGGTGTTCATGGATGGTTAGTGTTGTAAAAATTCAAGGATGCGATGATGTCTTCCAGGCTGACGGCAATATTGTAATCGCATTCACCGATTTTTTTGAGCAGGGAGCAGTTGATGGTGGTGCCTTCATTTTTCTTGTCCTGGAAACAAAGCTTGGCTATGGCATCCAAATCATCTCCAGGAATCTCCACTTTACCAAAGATGCTGAATAAGGTCTTTGTAATGGTGTTCAGCTCTTCCTTTGGCAGTCGGATATGGTGATGGGAAAGGTAGGCTTCTGCTATCATGCCTATGGCAATGGCCTCGCCATGCAGCAAATGCCTCTCCGTATCCAGGTAAAATGATTCCACAGCATGTCCGACCGTATGTCCAAAGTTGAGGATTTTTCTGAGCCCATCTTCTTTGGGGTCTTTCGAAACCACCTCTTTTTTAATCTGAACAGACTTTTCTATGATCTCCTTCCAGTTTTGCTCCTGCCAATTTTGAAATTTCAGGCTGTTGAAATAGTTTTCATTTCTGATCAATCCGTGTTTGATGACTTCCGCATAGCCTGACCGCAGTTCAGGCAAGGGGAGTGTGGATAAGAAAATGTCAGAGATGATTACCGTTTCAGGCTCATTGAAAACTCCAATGTGGTTTTTGAAACCATTGAAATCAACCCCCAGCTTACCCCCGACACTGGCGTCCACCTGTGAGAGGAGGGTGGTGGGGATATTGAGGAATCTTATGCCGCG
The DNA here is from genome assembly GCF_054777495.1 of Echinicola sediminis. Lineage (NCBI taxonomy): Bacteria > Pseudomonadati > Bacteroidota > Cytophagia > Cytophagales > Cyclobacteriaceae > Echinicola > Echinicola sediminis. The sequence continues at coordinate 37,194 of NZ_BAAHAP010000009.1, forward strand.
CTTGTAGGTGCTGGCACAAAATCCCCCCATATCCCCTGTGACTCCACCACCTAGATTGATAATCAGTGATTTTCTGTCAAATCCACAATCTGTCATCCATTGCCAGATTTCAGTGCAGGTGGTCAAGGTTTTATTGACCTCACCGGCCTGGAACTGGAAGTGCTCGTGGGCAGGGAGGTTTTTCCTGATCACGGGATAACAGGCTTGGTAAGTATTGCTATCAGTGATGATTCCCAGTTTGGAAAAGCTCTTGGTCTTCAAGTAGCTTTCAAGGTCTGTAGCAATTTGGTTTGAGAAAATAATTGATTCCAAGGGAATGATTTTTTATGGATTAAAATCTGCTATTAAGCGTCTTTTTTTACGGCGCTACCTTCTCTAAGTTGTTTTTCCTGTCTTTTGACGGATTCCTCATGGATAGTGAAGAGCAGTTCTTTCATGAATTTCTCGCTAAGGCCCTTTTTGATGCCCTTGTTTGTTCTTGAGTCCATCACTTCTTTCCATCTGTCAGACTGGAACACGGTCAGTTTGTGCTCTCTTTTGTGCGAACCGATTTGGTCGATCACGGCAAACCTTTCTGCCAACAGATCCAATAACTGATCGTCCAAGTGGTCTACTGCAGTTCTAAGGTCGTGCAGTTTTTCGCTTGGTTTTTCTTTGTCAAGCGTATTTTTGAAGTCGATTTTAGCAAGTATCTCTTTCAGCTGAGCTGGGGTAACCTGTTGTTTGGCATCACTCCATGCGTTGTCTGGGTCGTGGTGGGTTTCGATCATCAAACCGTCCAGTCCGAAGTTGATGGCTCTTTGAGAAACTTCCAGGATACCGTCTCTTCTACCTACAATATGGCTAGGGTCATTGATCACTTCCATGCCTTTCCATTCTCTTTTCAGGTGAATCGGCATAGACCAGTTAGGCTTGTTTCTGAACCTTTTGTCGTAAGCGTCACTGAAACCTCTGTGGATTGCGGCCAGTTTGTTGATGCCTACGGCGTGAAGTCTTTCCAAAGCACCGATCCACAACTGAAGATCAGGGTTCATTGGATTTTTTACCATAACAGGGATGTCCGTTCCTCTAAGTGCTTCTGCGATTTCCTGTACGGCAAATGGGTTAACAGTGGTTCTGGCTCCTATCCATAATACATCTACGTTGTGTTTAAGGGCCAATTCCACGTGAGCAGTATTACCAACTTCAGTAGTAATAGGGATGTTGAGATGGTGTCTTACGATTTCCATCCACTTAAGGCCGTCTTCTCCGATTCCTTCGAAGCTTCCCGGTCTGGTTCTTGGCTTCCAGATACCTGCACGGAACATAGAAGGAATAACGTTTTCCTTTTTCATTTCCAAGCAGACTTTCTCTACTTGCTCTGATGTTTCAGCACTACAAGGTCCGGCGATGATTACATGGCCATTAAGTCCCAAGCCCCATTCTGATGTTTGTAAGTGATCTTTCATTTTTGTTTAAGATTGAAATAAAAAAGCCCGACTCTTTCGAATCGGGCTTCTTTGGTTTATGTATGAATTTTATTTTTTATCCAGACAATAAGCAGCTCCGATTCGGCCTTTTGGACGAAAGTAAAAAAAGAAAAAGATAAAATATGTTGCTGCGTTTTTCATCATGGCTCCAAAATTAGGGGGTGCATTTTTAAAAAACAATAAAAACTAAATTAAATTTTAGAAAAATCATTGTTTTACAGCGGAAAGGTTGTCAGAAAGCAAATTTGTGGCAAAAAGATGGTGATAGATTTTTTATAAATGGCTATGTTGGCCCGTAAGAACCTGAGCTCCCGTCTGAAGTTCTCCAAAGTAGTTTAAGATAAAGCATGGAGAAAAGGAATGGGGTTTGTGGGGCAGTTAAGCATAGGTTTATCGTTGATTGGCGGAGTGTTTTTGACAAGGCTGGTCAAAGGTGGACATGAGGTATTTATAGGGAATAAAAATAAAGTCTGTAGATGTTTTTTTAATATATTTGCAGCTTGATTCAAAACGATGAATACAAAACCCAATATTTCTTTTGAGAACACTGAGGTTGCCTTCGCTTCCAGGACGGATGCGGAGCTCAGAAAAATGTATCTGATTTTTGCCGTAATGGATAGCAATATGGCCGTAAAGCTGGGAACCAACCTGGCAGATGTGGCCTTTAAACTGAAGTTACCGGTAAAAGGGATCATGAAAAAAACAATGTTCGGCCACTTTTGTGGAGGAGAGAGCATTGAGGATTGTAAAAAGTCCATCAAGGAATTGGAGCAGTTTGGGATAGGGACTATTCTGGATTACTCTGTGGAGGGGAAAGGTACGGAAAAGAGTTACGACTTTACCCGGGATGAAATCTTACGGACCATAGAAAGGTCCGCCGGAGCCAAGGAGATTCCATTTACGGTGTTTAAGGTGACTGGGCTGGGAAGTTCCAAGATCATGACCAAGGTTCAGTCAGGGGAGAAACTGACAGAAAAGGAACAAGAAGCTTTTGAACGGCTAAAAGCGCGAGTGGACATGCTGTGTAAATCCGCCCATGATAATGATGTGAGGATTATGATCGATGGGGAGGAAAGCTGGTTCCAAGGGGTGATAGATGATTTGGCTTATGCTGCTATGGAAAAGTACAATGCAGAAAAAGCCATTGTTTACAATACCTACCAAATGTACCGGAAGGACATGCTGGGCCTGTTGAAAAGTGCCTTTGCCGAAGCCGAAGAGAAAGGCTTCTACTTGGGCGCCAAGTTGGTTAGAGGAGCCTATATGGAGAAGGAGAGGGACAGGGCCGAGGACAAAGGCTACCCGAGTCCCATCAATGATACCAAGGAGGATTCGGACACTTGCTATAATGAGGCCGTAAAGTTCTGTATTGAAAACAAAGACCGTATATATATGGTCAATGGATCGCATAATGAGCTGAGCAATATCATTCTGACAGAACTGATGAATCTCCATGGAATGGCACCTTCGGACAAGCGGGTCTATTTCGCACAGCTGTACGGGATGAGTGATAACATATCCTATAATTTATCCTTTGCGGGATATAATGTAGCCAAATATGTTCCTTATGGTCCAGTGGAAAAAGTAATGCCCTATCTGTACCGGCGAGCGGCAGAAAATACCAGTGTGGCCGGGCAAAGCAGTAGGGAGTTTGAATTGATTAAAAAAGAGATGGCCAGAAGATCGTCCATCAAAAAATAAAAATAATAATATCCAAGTCTATGCAATTATTGAGCGAACAAGAGATAGAAAGAAGAAAAGACAGGGAAGCCTTGATGAATTTAGGGATAGATCCTTATCCGGCCATTGAGTTTCCTGTGAACGTGACTTCTGAAGACATCCATAAAAATTATGAGAACCATAAAACAGACTATAAGGATGTTTCTATAGCTGGTCGTTTGATGAGCAGAAGGATCATGGGCTCGGCCTCGTTTGCAGAGATCCAGGATTCCTACGGAAGGCTACAGGTATATGTTAGACGGGATGATATCTGTCCAGATGAAGACAAGACCCTGTACAATACAGTATTTAAGAAGCTTCTGGGAATAGGTGATTATATCGGTGTAAAGGGCTATATCTTCACTACCCAAACAGGGGAGATTTCCCTTCATGTGACCTCACTTACAATATTGTCCAAGTCAGTGAAGCCTTTGCCTGTGGTGAAACGTGATGATGATGGCAATGTATATGATGGATTTACTGATCCGGAGCTGAGATACAGACAGCGGTATGTGGATCTTACGGTTAATCCTGAAGTGAAGAACGTGTTTATCACAAGGACAAAGATCATCTCCAACATGAGGAGGTATTTTGATGATCATGGCTGGATGGAAGTGGAAACCCCAATACTCCAAGCAGTACATGGCGGGGCAGCGGCGAGGCCTTTTGCCACGCACCACAATACCTTGGATATGCCCCTTTACCTGAGGATAGCCAATGAGCTTTACCTAAAAAGATTGATCGTAGGTGGCTTTGACGGGGTGTATGAATTTGGGAAGATGTTCAGAAATGAAGGGATGGACAGGACCCATAACCCTGAGTTTACTTCCATGGAAATTTATGTGGCCTATAAGGATTACATCTGGATGATGAAAATGGTGGAGGACCTGTTGGAAAAGGTAACGGTTTCTGTTCATGGGACTCCAGTGGTGAAAGTTGGTAAGCAAGAAATAAATTTTGCGGGGCCTTATCGAAGATTGTCCATGTTCGATTCCATTAAGGAATATGCCGGGGTGGATGTAAGCAAGATGGATGAAGAGGAACTGCGCAAAGTCTGTGCTGATTTTGGTATAGAGGTGGATGAGACCATGGGCAAAGGGAAGTTGATAGATGAGATCTTTGGTGAAAAAGTGGAGGATCATTTGATCCAGCCTACTTATATTACTGACTATCCGATCGAAATGACGCCTTTGGCCAAAAAACACCGTACAGAGGAAGGCTTGGTAGAGCGATTTGAACTGTTTGTCAATGGTAAGGAAATCGCCAATGCCTATACGGAGCTTAACGATCCTATTGATCAGAGAGAGCGTTTTGAAGACCAGTTGAAACTGGCTGAAAGAGGGGATGATGAGGCCATGGCAATGGATGAGGATTTCTTAAGAGCCTTGGAATACGGTATGCCGCCTACAGCAGGTCTGGGGATTGGTATCGACCGGCTGACCATGATGTTGACCAATAATTCTACCATTCAGGAAGTGCTGTTTTTCCCTCAGATGAGGCCGGAGAAAAAAGTGAAGATAGCTACCGATGAGGATTTTGTGGCTTTGGGAATAGCGCCTGAGTTGGTGCCGGCCATCAGGGATCTGAATATCCATACGATAGATCAGCTGAAAGAGCAGGATCCCAATAAGCTGTTCAATGATGTCTGTGGAAGAAGGAAGAAGTTGAAATTAAAAGTCAATAATCCGAGTAAAGAGGATGTGGCAGGTTGGTTGGTCTAAGCCGATCATCCTATTGGAAAATAAAGAAAACCGGACATTTATTGTCCGGTTTTTTTGTTTATGGCAATATTGATAATTGATTGTTTCTTTTTTGTTAATTTTTGACGTATATTATTGAAAATTTTTAAATTGTTGTTTCGTTAAATATGATGGACCTGAGAATAAATTCTGAATTTGGAACGCTCAAGACAGTCTTGATGCACAGACCGGGAAAGGAGATTGACCGTCTTACCCCTTACAATAAAGAGTTTTTGCTCTTTGAGGATGTTCCCTATTTGGAAGCCATGCAGCTGGAGCATGATTATTTTACCAATGTGATCAAGCAAACCACGGGAGCACAAATTCTTTCGTTGCATGAACTGCTGATGGAAACCATGTCAGATGACCAGATCCTTTTTAAAATGATGGAAGAGGCTTTGACCTTTTCGAGGCTCTCCCATTTTACAGAAAGTATTTTGGAAAGGCTTTCGACATCGGAGTGTGCCACTGCTCTGATAGCGGGAGTGAAAGTACACGAGCTTAAGAAGAAAATCAACAAGCTTCCATTGGTGGATTTGATGGACCTGGCTTTCGTTATTCCTCCCTGTCCCAACCTGTATTTCCAACGGGACCCCGCAGCGCTCACCCCAGGTGGGATGATATTTTCGAGCATGAAGATGGAAGGGAGACAAAGGGAGGCCAATGTGGTTCGGTCGATATTTGAGAACCATCCCGATTTTAAGGACAGCACAAATAGGATTTATCCCATCGATGGACATAACAGCCCGGCCTGTATAGAAGGAGGGGATGTCATTGTGCTTTCTGAAAAGGCCGTTGCGATAGGCAATTCAGAACGGACGGATGAGAAGGCGATCTACCATGTGGCCAAAGCGTTATTGGCTGAAGGAACTGTGGAGAGGGTGTATGAGGTTCACTTGCCCAAGCAAAGGAATTTCATGCATTTGGATACCGTGTTTACGGTATTGGATGAAAACCTGGTGCTTACCTATCCGGATGCACTCGAAGCAGTATTGCAGACCAGTCTTTATACACTAAAAAGTAAAAATGATGACCAGGTCCATATCAAAAGAACGGTGCTCAAAGAATCTCTTTTGACCGTTTTGGATAAGGAAATTCCTTATTTGGAAATCATCCACATGGGGAATGGTTATAAAGATTATGCTTTAAGGGAGCAGTGGTTTGATGGGGCCAACGTTTTTGCGATTGGGCCTAGGAAAGTGATTTCCTATAAGAGAAACAAACATACCAACCGGGCCTTGAGGGACGCAGGGGTGGAAGTGATCGATATTCCTTCCTCAGAGCTTTCCAGGGGCCTGGGCGGACCTAGGTGTATGACCATGCCATTAAGCAGGGCTAAAATTTAGGCAGGTCTGATTAGAATGTCCCCTGCCGAATATTGAATTATGAGACCGCGTTCCGCGGCAGATCACTGAATGTCCTTGTTGTCTGTAACCTACTAAGCTCTTCTAAAAATCGAAGAAAGATCTTCTTCTGGAGATTTTCAGGTCCTGAAGGATGCTGGCTTTGACCCTGATGTCGATATTATAACTGGTAAAGGAGCCAAAAGGAATCCAGCTGGCATTCATCTGCCAACAGTGCAGGTCCCGTGCAATACCGATCATGGATTGGGTGATTTTTTGAGTAGATAAGTCAAGCCCTGTATTGAAATTGATTTTCCACTTTTCTGAAAAACTCACATCACCAGAAAGGTTGATTGCCTGGGTAATGTTGGTGGAGCCCGATCGGTCACTTTTACTATAGCTGAGGTTATAGCTATAGTTGATGTTCCATGGAATACTCCAGTCAATGTACTGGCTGGGGTCGTTGGCTATGCGGTTGATTTCGTTTTCTACCGCATCGTTCAACTGACCGCCTTGTTGGAGGTAATCGTTGGTGAGCTCTTCGCGAGTGTCGGCAGGTGTTTTTTCTACCCCTCGTGGATTAAAGCTTCCGTTGAGGTTCAGGTTTGCCCGGCTGATGGTGCCCACTCCTTGGCCTCTCTTCCAGGCGTATTCGTTGATTCTTCGGGTAAAGCTATCACCGTCTTCCTCGGTAAAGGTTTGGGTAGCGTAAGGGTTCAAAGTGGCTGAAAGCGCAACGGATATTTTGTTGTCAAAGAACGAGGTCCTTGTGCTCATGTTGATCGGAGCGAGGTTAAAGGAGTCGGCCACGAAGTTGTAATTGGTGGAAATATTGAAGGATTGCAACAAGGGGAATTTCTTTGAGGTAGTCTCTGCTGTATCACTTTCCACTCTTTTTTTAGCTTCCAAGGTATTCCGGATGGAGATGTTCAATGACCTTGATTCCCCTCTTGGGGCACCGCCATAAAGGAATCCCTGAAAGCGGCTGTAAAGTTGGCGGTTTCCTTCTTCGTCCACCTGTACACTTTGGTAGTATCCGTATTTCGGATCCGAAAAGTCCGGGGTGAAGGACATGCCTATAGTAGGCTGCACATGGTGTCTGATCGCTTCCAGTTTGGAGTTTTTACCAAAGGTATAGAACCCGTAAATATTGGTGGCCAAATTAAAAGAAGTGTTATAATAGCCTACCCTGCTGAAGCCATTTTCCAAAATCCTGTCCACCCGTTCTTCAGGTGCATTATAGTAATAGTTGACCCGATCGAAATACCACAATTCGGTGTACTGAAATCCAGCTGTCCCGGTAAAATATTTGAACAAGGTGAAGTTGGATGAGACGGGAAGTGTATGTCGAAATCCATTTTCAGCCTGTTTCAGCAATGTAGGAAGATTGGCCCAAGTGAATGGGACGACATCTGGGGTTTCTTCAATATCCAAAACCTCCTCCTGCAGGGATGCGTTGTCTACCCCAAATTCCTCAACCACTTTATTGTTTACCGAATTTTGGGCATTGAAGTTCCAGGCAAAATTCAGGGTCTTGAGGGGCTCAAACCGCGAGTTACGGAAGGGGGTTTGCCTGTTCATGTTCACCGAGATGTCCGGGAGGATCAGCCTGACCTCATCGGTCTGAATGTTTTGGGAATGCCTTAAATTAGCAGACATGCTAAAGGGCGTTCCGGTAAAAGTCTTGCTGTATGAAATGTTAGAGGTGAATTCAGAATTGGTGTTTCTCAGGTAATTGTTCGGGTTGACCACCAGGTTGTTGTAATTGGTCGTCCCTGCATTTACCGATGCGGAAAATCTCGAGTTTCCTCTGGATTCCGGGCTATGGCTCCAGTTGACCCACAGGGTGGTATAATCAAGTGGGTTGGCTTCGGTCTCTGGGCTTCTGAACTGTTGGAAGTCCACGTTGAAGCCGCCTCCATATCGGTATCTTTTTTTGTAGGCAGTAGCAGCCTTGATACCATAGCCACCTTTGGAAAATATCTCACCGGTCAAGCGGGAATGGATGTAATCGTTGAAGGCGAAGTAGTAGCCAAAATCCCTTAAATAGAACCCTCGCCTTCTTTCTTCCCCATAAGAGGGGATAATGATTCCGGAAACCTGTTCTTCTTTCTGGTCGGGAATAAAGCCAAAAGGAAGGCCGACAGGGGTAGGGATACCGTTGAAATAAAGGTTAAAAGGTCCTGATATGGTTTGTTTACCTTCGACAGATTTGATTTTGTTGGAAGAAATATGCCAATGGGGTTCGGCCAGGTTACAGGTGGTATAATACCCATGGTGAAGGTAAATATTGCCCTCATCGTCTTTTTTTACGGTTTCACCACGTAGGAGCCCCTCTTGTTGTTCGGTGACCACATCAGAAATGATGGCTTTTCGCGTTTTAAAATTATACCGCATTTCTTTCCTGATTTCGTAGGTGCTGCTGCCCTCTTTAAAGATAGGGCTACCCTGTACCGCACCGGTAGAGTCGGTAACGCCGGAGGCATAAAGTTCATTGGTTTCCCAGTTGATTTCGATGTAATCGGCATCCAACCGTATGTTGCCATATTCAAACCATGCCTGTTTGTAGAGATAGACTTTTTTCTCTTTGAAATCGGATAAAATGCTGTCTTGCGCCGCGTAGTTGATGGTGCTTTCTATGTCACCTTTGGGCACAACCTTTGTAGTGTCCCCATTAGGAATGGTGTCATTAAGTGCTAAGCTATCGGGAAGTGAAGGGGGGATGCTGTCCGTTAAGGGGGAAAGATCAGGTGCTATAATTTCCTTTTCTGCAGGTCTCCGAGTCGTTCTTTGCGCAAGGGAGCAATGTAGGGAAACTATGATCAGGATAAGGGAAAGATAAACTACCTTAATATTCTGCACCGATTTACTTCTATTTGCTTCGAAAATTTATAAATTTTGCGTAAAGTTAACGTTAATAATGTTTATGAAACGAACCAGTGTCAAAAATGTTATAATAATTTCTCTGCTGACTTGCTTTGTGCTTTTGTCTGCATTTACCCCTGTGGGCGAAAGTATGAGGGAATTCAAGCTGAGAAGGGTGGTGATCGATGCAGGGCACGGCGGAAAGGATCCCGGAACCAGTGGGCGCATATCCAAGGAAAAAGATGTGGCCTTGTCCATTGCCTTACAGGTGGGGGAATATATAGAAAAAAATATTCCTGATTTGGAGGTGATCTATACCCGGAAATCAGATGTGTTTATCGAATTAAAAGAACGGGCAAATATTGCCAACAGGAACAAAGCAGATTTGTTTGTTTCCATTCACTGTAACGCAGTCAGGGGATCCAGTGCCTATGGCACGGAAACCTATGTGATGGGGGCCAACCACTTTGACCGGAATTTTGATGTGGTGAAGCGCGAAAATGCGGTGATTCTCATGGAGGAGGGATACAAGGAAAACTATGAAGGTTTTGATCCTAATTCCCCGGAGTCCTATATGATGTTCAATCTGATGCAGAAAGCCTACTTTGCCAACAGCCTTTCCCTGGCCCAAAAGGTGGAAAATGACTTCAAAACCAGATTAAACAGGCACAGCCGTGGTGTAAAGCAACTCCCGCTGTACGTCCTATGGACCACCAGCATGCCGAGTATCCTTATTGAAACGGGCTTTCTGTCCAATTCCAATGAAGAAAAGTACCTCAACAGTAAAAACGGACAAGCCTACTTGGCGTCCGCTATATACAGGTCCATCAAGGCCTATAAGGAGGAGGTAGAGGCGTATTGATCACGGATTTTTGATCACATAGATATTACAACCGGCTTTTGGCCGGTTTTCTTTTGCCTGTTTTTTGAGGTGGCAATCTAAAATCACCTGTTTTTTTCTATATTGAAAGAGACGAACTTTTATATTAATTTCCTTTCCGATCAAAGGAAATGAACCTTAATCAAGTATATAAGCCCATGAATACAACCAATCTAGCAAAGCATCAGGAATTACTACAGGAGCTTCAAGGCCTTATTGAGAAAGTCAAGCAGGGAGGGGGGGAGAAAAGGATCCAGAAGGAGCATGCAAAAGGCAAACTTACCGCCAGGGAAAGGATCAAGTATTTGATAGATCAGGGGGCGGATTTTTTGGAGATAGGGGCGCTTGCTGCCCATGGGATGTACCAAGAAGAGGGGGGCTGTCCTTCTGCCGGGGTCGTCGCGGGAATCGGTACCGTTAGCGGTCGCATGTGTGTAATCGTGGCGAATGATGCTACTGTCAAGGCGGGGGCATGGTTTCCCATGACGGCCAAAAAAAACCTCCGGGCGCAGGAGATTGCCATGGAAAACAGGCTGCCCATTATTTATTTGGTGGACAGTGCGGGAGTGTTCTTGCCCAAGCAAAATGAAATTTTTCCTGACAAGGAGCATTTTGGCAGGCAGTTTAGAAATAATGCCAAGATGTCTTCCATGGGGATAGTGCAGATTGCCGCCATCATGGGGAGCTGTGTTGCAGGAGGGGCCTATTTGCCCATTATGTCTGATGAAGCGCTGATTGTGGATAAGACAGGGTCCATTTTTTTGGCGGGATCCTATTTGGTCAAAGCGGCTATTGGGGAATCCGTGGATAATGAAACTTTGGGAGGAGCCACAACACACTGTGAAATCTCAGGTGTGACGGATAATAAATATGCCTCTGATGAGGAATGCTTGGATGCCATCAAGCGGATTTTCGAAACACTTGGTGAAAGTGAACATGCTGGGTTTGACAGGGTAGCTCCAAAAGAGCCGATGAAGTCTAATGACCAATTATTTGACCTCTTCCCAACTGATCGGGCCAAACCTTATGATATGCATGAATTGCTGGACTGTTTGGTAGACGAAGGAACTTTTGATGAATACAAAGACGGCTATGGAAAAACGTTGGTGTGCGGAACGGCCCGTATAGAAGGTTGGGCTGTGGGGATTGTGGCCAATCAGCGGAAAATGGTGAAAACCAAAAAGGGAGAAATGCAGATGGGGGGCGTGATCTACTCTGATTCGGCAGACAAGGCCGCCCGGTTTATCATGAACTGTAATCAACGAAAGATTCCCTTACTCTTTCTTCAGGATGTAAGTGGATTTATGGTAGGTAGCAGGGCTGAGCACGGAGGAATTATCAAGGACGGGGCAAAAATGGTCAATGCCATGGCCAACTCTGTGGTGCCAAAGTTTACAGTGGTCATTGGCAATTCTTACGGGGCAGGCAATTATGCGATGTGCGGAAAGGCCTATGATCCTCGCTTGATTTTCAGTTGGCCAACAGCTCAGATGGCCGTGATGAGCGGGGCTTCGGCGGCAAAGACCTTACTTCAGATCAAGGTAGCTTCATTCAAAAAGGCGGGAAAAGAGATTACAGAAGAGGAGGAAGCCAAGTTGCTCAGTGATATTACCGATAAATATAACCAGGAATTAAGTCCTTATTATGCAGCGGCCAGGTTGTGGGTGGATGGGGTGATTTCACCGGAAGAAACCCGGAAAACGGTGTCCATAGGTATAGCTGCAGCGAACCATGCTCCTATTACGGAACGGTTTAATGTAGGAGTTATACAAACTTGATCGTAAATTTGGGCGTAGAATAAAAGGAAGTGTTTATAGTTTTTGGCTGAATAGGACTCCCTGAATACTTGGAAGGAAAATATGGAAAGGCTAAGTGAAAAAGAATTGCATGCATTGGTTTCTCTACTGGATGATACCGATCATGAGGTGAAAGAACATGTAAAGGACAAAATCATCTCATTGGGCAATGATGTGATTCCTTTTTTGGAGAAAAAGTGGGAAAGCAGCTTCAATCCGGAAATCCAAAAAGAAATCGAAGAGTTGGTTCATGAGTTGCAGTTTTCCCTGCTAAAAAAAAGGCTGGAGGATTGGCGGGATTCCCAGGAACAAGATCTACTAAAGGGACTTTGGATCATCAACACCTATCAATACCCCGATCTGGAATTTGAAACGCTGAATGCAGCCATGCATCAGATATATTTTGAAGTGTGGACTTCATTTAAGACTGAAGTTTCCCCTTACGATCAGATACGCTTGGTCAATAATGTGCTGTTCAATCAGCTAAGGTTTTCAGCCAATACAAAAAACTTTCATTCTCCTGCTAATAGCATGATGAGCAATGTGATCGATACCCGCCGAGGAAACCCCATCAGTTTATGTGCTATTTATTATTTGGTGGCCAGAAAGTTAGGTTTGCCGGTTTATGGGGTGAATTTGCCCAATCTATTTGTCCTGACCTTTAAATCGGAAGAGACCACATTCTATATCAATGCCTTTAATAAGGGACTGATCTTTAGCCGTCAGGATATCAATAATTACCTGGAGCACCTTAAAATAGAGCCCAAAGGAGAATTTTTTGAGCCCTGCGACCACATGGACGTAGTGAAAAGGACATTTAGAAATTTAATGGTTTCATTTGATAAACTGGGTGAGTTGGATAAGGTAGAGGAAGTCCGGCTATTGCTCCAAATTTTGGAGTCGGATCAGTAAGCAGTTTGGATAGTACAGCCCACCGGTCTTTGATAGTTGGGGACAGGGTTTTGCCCTTGAAGCACCTGATTGATAGCCGATTCCAAGTATCTTTTTGTGACACTTTGGGGAAGCTGTGGGTTATTGTCGATGGCACCATGGTAAACGACGGCAAATCCTGTAGGGCTTGGAGTCAGCACAAAGGCCTCTGGTGATTTTGTGGCTCCCAACATCCCGGTAAGCTGTTGGTCCGGATCAATCAAGTAGCTGAAGGCAATGTTTTTCTGTGCTATTTTCTTTTTAATATTGACGAGGCTCTCCTCCTCTGTTTTTCCAACAAGTGGATTAATAAAGGCAAAGAGAACTCCCTTCGCGTGAAAAGCTTTTTGTAGGGCCAAGATCCTGTCCTCATACAATTTGGCAAAAGGACAGGCATTAGTGGTAATAATGAGCACTACTGCCTCGGCCGATTTATGGTTCTCAAGCTTATATTGCCCTCCGAATACAAGATCTTCCAGCTCGATTTCTTCTAGTTCTTGGGCCTGGGTAACCATTACCGGGCTTAAAATCACTGTCAATAAAAAGAGTAAACTTTTCATGGCGATAGACTTGTTGCCTTCTCTAATCTACAAAAAAATGGACAAGAAAAGCAGGTAAGCCAAAGGTTTAGCACAAAGTACATAAGCCCCAAATTATTGCCATTTTAGTTAGATGAGAAGATTTAGGGACTAAGTCAACTGCCCAAGGCCGGGTCAAATTGGGTGGGTAGCTTATGACATCATGTTTTATATTTTATGGATTCCCCTAATTTAAACATTAAGGTTAAGGGAGGTTTTTTTGGGAGCTGAGGATTTCTTAATGGCCTTAATACCTTCACTACCTTCATGCTTTATATTATAAATCAAAAAGGAATTAAGTAAAATAAAGGGCGGGGGTTGGTATAAAAGGATAGAAGTTCTTCCTACCAATTATGTTATCGGCTTGATTTAATTTACCAAATGGTATAGGTCAGGACCAAGTCGTCTTCTTTGTCGACTTTCACCGAGTAATAGTGATCGGCGAAATCTGTTCCGTAGATTTTGCCTTTAATTACCCTGTCATTGATACAAAAAGGGGAGAGAAGAATGTGCTGCCGCAGGCTGATGCCTTTTCTGCCCTGACATTTGAAGATGGATTCCTTGGCAGACCAAGCGATGGTGTATAATATGGGGTCATTGTCCAAAAAATCAATTTCCGAGGGATCAAGGAATTTAGGTCCCAATCGGACCACCTTTTCTTTGATATAGTCGATATCTATCCCTACGGGCATCTCCTTATGGAAAATGGCCGCTGCCAGTCCTTTGGTGTGGGTCAGGGAGACGTTTCCATATCCATCCATGGGATAGGACTTGCCGTGTTCGTCCTTATAAAAACCAGGATAGCCCATGTTGATGGCGTCCAGTGCGGATTTGATGGCCAGCCTTGCCCCCTTCCATTCTTTTTGTTTTTCGTAATGACTGATGTTCGCAAATGATAGCCTTTCCCTAAAACTTAAAAAGTCAATGGCTTTATCTTCTTGTTCGTCAATATTCTTAATGGCCAGGGCAGATAAAGGACTAATTTTTTCTATTTTTGCTTGCATAGATTAGAAGAGCGGCTTAGGTGAATCAAAATGCAATATATGTCAAAAATTCAAGTAAATAAACTTTATACTTTAACAGGACACAACGATAGTATTTTTGCCTTGGCAGAGGGGAAGGACCCCCGGTATTTCTTCACCGGTGCCGGAGATGGGATGGTGGTGCAGTGGGATCTGGAAGCGCCCAAAGACGGTAAACTGATCGCCAAATTGCCCAATTCGATTTATGCGCTGGAAGTGGATAGGCAACGAAACCTGTTGTTTATTGGCCATAATTTTGAAGGTGTCCATGTGATTGACCTGAATACTTTAAAGGAACTTTGGTCACTAAAGGTTACTGACCATGCCATTTTTGATATTAAGATATATGGAGATAGGGCATTTGTAGGTACAGGGGATGGGGTAATCACCGTTTTGGATATCAATGAAAGGTCCATTCTCAAGCATATCAAGTTGGGGGAGAAGAATATCCGAGTAATGGACGTGGATAGGGAAAGACAGCATTTGGCGGTAGGTGCCAGTGACAATACCGTGAAAGTCTTTGAACTGAAGGATTATGCGCCGGTAAAAAAACTGGAAGGGCATAGCAATTCTGTTTTTGCTTTGCGTTATTCTCCCAATGGTAAGGTGTTGGTGAGCGGGGGAAGGGATGCCCATCTTAAAATATGGAATGCAGAAAGCTACCATCAGGAAGAGAACATCGTTGCCCATATGTATGCCATCAATTACCTGGCCTTTCGAGAAGATGGCAAATATTTTGTAACTTGTAGTATGGATAAATCCATAAAGCTGTGGGAAACCGCGACCTTTCAATTGAAAAAGGTGATTGATAAATCGCGGCATGCAGGCCATGGCACTTCTGTAAATAAGGTGATTTGGAGCAGGTACAATCAGCAGGTTATCGCCGTGAGTGATGACCGTACCATTTCCATTTGGGATATTGAACTTGATGAAAATTTATGAAAATAACACCGTTAGAAATCCGTCAAAAGACGTTTGAGAAAAATTTCCGAGGATTCGATAAGGACGAAGTAAGTTCTTTTTTGGTGTCACTTTCCCAAGAATGGGAACGGGAAATGGACGAAAAGCGGGCGTTGCAGATCAGGCTTGAGCAGGTGGAGAAGGAAACGGCCAAGCTTAGAGAAGTGGAAGATTCTCTTTTCAAAACCCTCAAAGCAGCGGAGGATACCGGTGCGAGCATGATCGAGCAAGCGAATAAAACCGCTGAACTGATCCTCAAGGAATCCCAAATGAATGCTGATGCCATGATTGCGGAAGCAAAGAACAAATCCCGAAGCATCATTGAAGAAGCGGAAAGCAATGCCAAACGGATTGTAGAGGACCTCAAAGGAGAAGTGAAAAATTTGGTGGGAAATTATGAAGAGCTGTTGGCGCAAAGGGAGATGGTTATCCGTAACCTGAAAAACCTGGCAACAGAAAGCTTGGAAAATGTGAAGCAGTCCCAAGAGGATATCAAACGAATCGATTTAGAGATCCACACCAAAGCAGTGAAGGAGCTTAGCCGCTCCGTTTCACAGTACGGAGGGGAAATGGAGTTGAAGCAGCCCAAGGAAAAGTCACATTCCTTTGTCATCGAGCCAAAAAAGGAAGCTGAACCTGTTAAAATAGAAGAAAAAGCGGAGCAGCTTTCTGAAAAGATACAGGCAGAAGAAAAGGAAACACCAGCGGTTGAAGAACTGTCAGCTGAGGATAAAGCTGTTTCAAAGGAGACTATCCCGTTTAAGGAAAGCCCAAGCCCAGAGGTAATCAAGGAGGATAAACCGAAGGAAGACCCCGGGGCCCCTAAAAAAGCTTCAGGATCATTTTTTGACCAGTTTGATTGATGGGGAAAGTATCGCTAGAGGGGATAGAGTTTCATGCCTTCCACGGGGTTTTTTCGGAGGAAAAAAAGCTGGGAAACCGCTTTACGGTGGATATCCATGTGGAAACCGATTTCAAGAAAGCCATGTTGGAGGATGACCTCGACGAAACCGTCGATTACGCTAAAATATACCAAATAGCCAAGTCACACATGCAAGAGCCGGTGCACTTACTGGAACACCTGGGGCACCTGATGGTTCAGGATATCCTAAAGGTTTATCCCGCCCTCAAAAATGTGGAGGTGGTTATCAAAAAGCATAATCCTGCTTTGGGCGGGGTAGTCAATTATTCCGTAGTAAAAGTTTCCTATCCCGAAGATTACAAATAAGTGTACAAAAGAGCAGAGATCACCAAGACCAGAAAAGACTTTTGGACGGCTTTTGGGCAATATATGAAGCCCGTGCCATCTGCGGAGGGAGTTCGGGTCAATTGGCAAAATTACAATACCCACGTTCCCCAAGTGTTTTTTAGGATGAAAGCGGAAAGGGGCTTTGCCTCGATAGGAATAGAGGTCAATCACAAGGATACCGAAATGCAGGAACTGGTGTTTGAGCAATTCGAACAGTTCAGGGCTTTACTTCACGGCACATTGGGAGAGGAGTGGAGTTGGCAACTTCATGCTGTGGACCAGTATGGCAAGGTCACCTCCAAGATCGAAAAAAGGATCGAGGGTGTGAATGTAATGAACCGGGACTCCTGGCCTGAAATTATCTCTTTTTTAAAACCAAGGATTATCGCTCTGGACGAATTCTGGTCCAATATCAAACCGGCTTTTGAGGATTTTTAAGAGAAAATTATTATCATTGTTTATAGTGTTTGTTTGACATTTGTTTCGTAGTGATTTCATTATCTGACTATCCAGGATTTTGCACGTAGCATTAATAGAACAAAATAGTTAACAGAAATCCTTCTGATGGCCTTTGGAGCATTCGGTTTTGGGACAGTTGATGAAGGCGTTAAGAAAATGAGTTAGCTCGCGAAGTGGACGAGCGAGATCCACTCATTTTTAGTCTACAGCAAATGGCACAAAATCAAATTGAGACAAACTGATCGTAATCGAAAACGAATTCACTCAATTTGAAGAAGGCTCCGTGGCCTAGATTTTTGGTTCTTTTCATCAATGGAAAAGAACAGGAAAAAACAAAAAAAACTCATAAGATTCGGTTATGTGTAACATTACGGATGCTTATATTTCATTAAACCTGTTTTTTATGAAAAAGACTTTTATTGTTTCGTTTTTTTGCTTGATACATGTTGCCGTTTTTGGGCAAAACCCATCTCCTAAAGAAGAGGTTTCCATTTATGAGGTTGGAAAGCCCATTAGGAGTTATGAAAGCAACTTTGAGAACCTGTTTAGCAACTGGTCTTCTGAAATTGTATCCAATGCTGATGAATTTGAATTGGTGGACTATAGCTTTGTTGAAAAAATCGACGATAGTCAAACCTATCAGCATTACAGAAATTATTATTCGGGGGTTAAGGCAGTTGGTGTGGGGATGTCAGGTTCTACTTCCTACCATTCCAATGAAGATAAAAGGGTTTATAAAATTAAGTTGAAACCCCATAATTACTATTTGGACAGTTCCGGGTACCCTAATA
Organism: Echinicola sediminis; assembly: GCF_054777495.1. NCBI lineage: Bacteria > Pseudomonadati > Bacteroidota > Cytophagia > Cytophagales > Cyclobacteriaceae > Echinicola > Echinicola sediminis. The sequence continues at coordinate 54,994 of NZ_BAAHAP010000009.1, forward strand.
GCATAAAGAGGTTTATTACTCCTGAGTTTTTTAAAGAAATGGTTCAATTGATGGAAAGGGAGATCAATATTGATGAGATGGCGCTTAATCATTACTTGGTTTCAAAAAGGACGATAGAGAGTGATTCCACTTACAAGACCCTTCCTGATGGATCAAAAGAGATCCGAGATTATTCCAATAAAACCGAGTTCTCAAATTTTGAATACGTGACACCCCATGAGCTGTCAACTGATTTTATAAACATCAACTACAAGAAGACAAAGACCTTAAATGACCTTTCACCTGAGGAAGCGAGGAAATTAACTTTAGAAGGACTATTGGTGGATAGAATAAATAAACAAAGACAATTTACCAAGATGATTGGTTTGGGGGATGTGGTTTATAAGATCAACTTTAAATACAAAGGTGAGCCGTATACGCATTATGTCATCTGCGATGCAGAGGGAAAAAAAGTGATTTACGATAATGTGTTTTTGCGGATCAAACTTCCCGGGGAAGGCTGATCAAACAGTTTTCTAAAGTTTCACCTTAACGTATTCCAAAGTTTCGACAGAAGTCTGCCCATTATGCTCCATGGCCAGTTTGAGGGTCAAGGAGCTTTTTTTTCTATGAAGCGTCAATCCACTGAAGTAGGCAGTCTTTCCTTCGGATTTTATAAAACGGAAATTGACCCACTTGTCTTTATCCTCCCAAGGAGAAAAATCACCGTTGAAGTGTTTGACCTTAAGGTAAAGCCTGCCCTCCTCTTCGACGATTGCCATGTATTCAGAGAAAATGAGCTTTCCCTCTTCCACAAAACGGAAAATCCCCGTCATGCTGTTGCCTTGGGGCGGGAGCCAAAGCTCATCACATTCTCCGCCAAAGCCCGTACCCTTCCAATACCCCACTAGCCAAGATAAATCCTCTAATTGGCCCATGGCGGCCGGTTCATCCTTTTCCAACTTGAGGACCTCTTGGGCCATGACAGTATGAAAGAAACCAATAAGGGCCGCTATCATCAGGAGACATCTTTTCATGGGAAAAGGAGGTTTATTCAGTTACATCGTGTCTTTTGGGAATATCGGGATTGACAAAGGTAAAACCCCGGGCATCATTGCCTTCATAGAAATCGATCTCCATTCCCATTAGGAACATAACATGCCTTTTTTCGATCAGCACAGGGATTCCACCAAATTCAAAAGCCTGGTCCCCTTCTTTGGATTTGTCAAAGCCAAGGGCGTAGGACATGCCCCCACAGCCACCGCCTTTGACACCCACTCTTAAAGAGTATCCTTCCGGGATGTTTTTGTGCTTCATGATACTTTTGATCTCCTCTTGCGCCTTTTCGGTTATTTTAATAGGAATTAACATGACTAGTAAATGTTCAGAATGACTTCTTGGTTCAAAAATAATGACAAATAATCAACTTGTGTTTGAAATATTTTAGATATTCGGGTAGAAATCAAAAAATGCAAATGGAGTACGTTGTTGAATTGTTAAAGGTCATTTTGCCGGCGGGCCTTGTGGTTTATGGAATGTATGTGGTGGTGGTTTCATTTTTGTCCAAAGACCGGGAGGCCAAATTGGTAGATTTGAAAACCCAAAACTCAAATACGGTGCTGCCGATCCGTTTGCAGGCCGGGGAGCGTTTATGTTTGCTCTTGGAGCGGATTTCCCCCAATAACCTGGTGAGAAGGGTGAATGACCCGTCCTACTCTTCCGGAGAGCTTCACGGTCGGTTACTGCACGAAATAAGGGAGGAATTTAACCATAACCTGGCCCAGCAGGTTTATTTTTCTGATGAAACCTGGGAAAGTGTCCGGAATGCTGTAGAGGGGGTGGTGACATTGATCAATACCTCCATGCAGGAAGTGGCTCCAGATTCCAAAGGGGTAGAGCTGGCCAAAAAGATATTTCAGCATTCCTTGGAGCAGAAAAATGATGGCATTTCATTTGCCTTGAAAAAGGTGAAATCAGAAATTAGGGTATACTTTTAAGTTAGGGAGATCATGGAAAACTGGAATAGTGAACAAGGGAAAGTCTTGGACAAGGCAAAAAGGTTTTATCATAAAAAAGCCGAGAGGATAGCGCAGAGCAAAGAAAAGCTTCATCAATTGATCCAGAAAGTTTCTGATAAGCTACATCAATTTGCTGACAATCCTACCATTAAAGAATCCAGGTTTTATTTGGATGTGTTGCTTAGGATGGTCAAGGCCTATTACAAAAATGAGTACAGGTCCTTTTCCACCAAAACACTGGTGTTGATGGTCCTTGGATTGCTGTATTTTGTCATCCCCTTTGATATTATACCTGATTTTATTGCCGGCCTGGGCTTTGTGGACGATTTGTCCGTTTTATTGGCCGTTACCAAAAGCATTCAATCGGATATTGAAGATTTTTTGGACTGGGAGAGAACTAAGCTTTAAAGGCTCTTGTTAATAGCCCAAAAAATAAGGAAATTATATGACGGCCATTACTTCTTCGATCACTCCAGAGTTGATCGACCAAGCAATGAATTATACAGCATATCGAGAACTGATCGATAAGCTGCTTCAGGAAAACAAAACGACTGGCGACAACCATTCAGAAGCAATGATGGACTATGCCCGGATCAATGTCCAAAGGATGAAGCGATGGGATAAGACCTCCAAGGTCAGTGAAGATATCCAAGAGCTGATTCGTGGAATAGAGCAAGATCAGATTTGGTTGGTTTTGACCGAAGGCTGGTGTGGGGATGCGGCCCAGAATATTCCCTATATTGAGAAATTGGCTGCTTATAATGAAAAGATCAGCGTGCGGTATATCCTTAGGGATGAAAATCTGGACGTAATGGATGAATACCTTACCAATGGAGGTAGGTCCATCCCGAAGCTTATTGCCATGGAAGAGGGATCTTTGGAGGAACTGTTTACCTGGGGCCCCAGACCACAGGAGCTTCAGAAGATGATGCTGGAATATAAAAATGACCCCAAGGGCGTTTCCAGCGAGGAGTTCAAGAAAAGCATCCATCTTTGGTATGCAAGGGATAAGAACCAAAGCATAGAATCTGAATTTGTGCAATTGTTAACCTAAAATTGATTTCCATGAAGACCATCGCCATTGTTTCCGGTGCATCGGGTTTGATCGGTGTACAGCTTTTGCACCAGCTGTTTCAGGAAAAGTCCTATGATTACGTCATTACGGTGTCTCGCAGGGAACTGGCTTTTAAACATGCCAAAATGGTTCAGGTGGTCGCGGATTTTGAGCGGTTGGAGCAGGTAAGCCTGTTGGACAAATTAAGGGAAAAGGACTTCGGGGGCGAGCATCATGAGCTGATCAATGCCCTTGAAAACAAAGGAGCTGTCATTCATGCCTTTTGTGCCCTGGGGACCACCATCAAGAAGGCAAAGAGTAAAGAAAATTTTTATAAAATAGATCATGATTACGTGATCAATTATGCAAGGTGGGCACACCGGTGGGGAGCTACGAAATTTTTATATGTCAGTTCTCTTGGCGCCGATCAGCTATCTTCCGTCTTTTACAGTAAGGTAAAGGGAGAAGTGGAAGAAGATCTTAAGGTGGTTCCATTTAAGTATTTGGGGATATTTAGGCCTTCCATTTTACTTGGCCATAGGAAGGAGGTCAGGATTGGCGAAAGTTTGGGTAAAGTATTGGCCAAAGCTGCTACTTCTTTTGGGCTCTTTAAAAAGTATAAGCCGATCTACGATCATCAAGTGGCCAAGGCGATGATTCATCAGGCCATGAATGATGAACTGGAGGTAGTTAAAATCATCGAGTCCAGGGAGATGCAGATTTTTTAGGGTACAGTGGGCCTGCTACCTAATGATTCTGGGCCGCTTGAGGTTTCGCAATCAACCATTTTTTGCTAACCGCCATTAGCACAAGCGTATACGCGGAATAAATCAATGCCCATTGCCAAGGGGCATATTCCGGATACCAGGTCTTCCATTGGTTAAAGTCTGATCCCCCATCGGGAATAAACTCAAACAGGCGCATGGCCGGAATACTAATGCTTAGCAAAACAATCCATTGGGTTTTGGATAAATGTAGATTGGGAAGTAGAAGTAAAAAGAAATACGGAGCTCCCAAAAATGCAATCCGGGTAAAATCTCCCCCAGCAATGAGGCTGAAAAAAGTATAAATAGCTATCAAAGGAACCAGCACCTTATGGTGAGGGTTTTTGAAATTGACCAGCTTCTTCCAGTTCCAAACCAATACCCAAACAAAAGCCCCGAAGGCTATTGACAGCGATAATACCCACCTTATCAGGAGATCGGGGTGAGCAAGCAACCCCAATGTATTGTAAAACAAATTGACCGCCCCGTTTTTCCCAGCATTTGCTGCTGGAAAGAAGTGGGTAGTAATCGTTAATGTCAACCAGCTTATCAAGGTGGCTCCAATCAAGGACAGACAGGCTTTTTTATCTCCCCTTTTCCAAAAATCCAGTCCTGGAAAGAGGGAGAGGGTCAAGAGAATTGGGAAAATGGATTCTTTTTGGATGGTGGCAAATGGAGTGGCGACTAACAACAAAATCCAATTTTTAGAGATAATGGCATAAAGAATTAACAGCTGGAAAAAGTAAATGGGTACATCCACAGTAATGGGATCGGATAGATTGGCCTTGAGAACTCCCACCCAGTGAAACGTGATCCAAAACCATCCCAGCCAGGCTTTAAACCTGTCCAGCCCCATATTTTCCGAAAGCTTAAACCACAGCGGTATCCAAATAAGTCCAAAGAAAAGATTGATGGCTTTAAAGTTGGTGAATACAGCGTCTGATGGAAGCTGGGCAGCAAGCCAAGTAACGAAGATACGGACACTAAAGGGGTAGTTGATTTCGTAATCTAAGGCTTCTCCACGAAAGTAGTCATAAGCTTTTTCGTATTGATTGGCATCGAAAAGTAGGTTGAGGCTGTGCTGAATAGGCTGCTGAAACCAATTGAAAAGGACAAAGCCCAATAGGGTGATCCCCATGGCCAAAATGATGTTGTGAAAACTGTATATCTTCCCTGATTTCAACTATCTTCGGATTTCATTAAAAATTCGAGTACAATGATAGCAGTTATTCAGCGAGTTTCTGAATCTTCGGTGAAAATTGACGGTAAAGTAAAAGGGGAAATCGGCCAGGGGCTGATGGTTTTGTTGGGGATCGAGGAGGCGGACAATTCAGAGGATATCGTGTGGTTGACCAAGAAAATCATCAACCTGAGGATTTTCGGGGATGAGAATGGGGTGATGAACAAAAGTTTGTTGGATGTGGAGGGGGATGTGCTTTTGATCAGCCAATTTACCCTTCACGCAAGTACCAAAAAAGGAAATAGACCTTCTTATATCAAAGCGGCAAAACCGGATATAGCCATTCCTCTCTATGAAGAGTTTATAGGTATCATGGAAAAGGATTTGGGGAAAAATATTCAGACCGGAGAGTTTGGAGCAGATATGAAAGTGGCTTTGGTCAATGACGGGCCAGTGACAATAAGCATAGATACAAAGAACAAAATCTGATAAGAGGATGGATCAAAGTACATTTCTTTCCATACAGCATGCCAAGGTCAAGTATTTTGACAGGACCATATTCACTGAACTCAATTTCACCATGAAAGAGGGTGAAAACTGGGCGGTCTTGAGTGCATCCGGTGCAGAAAAGACTTCTTTCTTGGATACGGTTTTAGGGAAAACGGTGCTGTCTGAAGGAAGGGTGACAAGGGAATTTGCACTGGACTACCAACAATCCATGAGGGAGCAGGGGAAGATCAACAGTTTTAGGGACCTGATATCTGTAGTATCCCAAAAATATACTTTTACCAATAAATCCAACCTTCAGAATTTTTACTATCAGCAACGTTTCAATTCTTCCGAATCAGAAGAGGCTGCCACGGTGAAAGAGCATCTACAAGGGGTAGAAGAGAAGCAAGAAGGGCCTTGGAATGTCATGAATGTGATGGATCTGTTGGAGCTGAATGCCTTGAAGGATAAGTCCTTGATCAAGCTTTCCAATGGGGAGTCAAGACGCTTGGCCATCGCCAGCGCTTTGCTGAGAAATCCAAAACTTTTTCTGATGGATCAGCCCATGACCGGTTTGGATGTGGAGACCAGAAAACATTTTAATGAAGTTTTGGGAGCTATCGTGGAATCCGGGATACAGGTGATCATGACTACCTCACCGGACGAGATTCCGGATGCGATCACCCATGTCGCTATCATGGATGGGGGGAAGGTGATTCAGGTAGAGGAGAAAAAGGATTTTCAACAAACCGATTTGGTCAACCATGCTGCCCTTTCGCAGTTTGACCATAAAAAACTAGATGAGCTGATCCGTCTTAGACCGATAGCCAAATTCAAAACGTTGATCCAGATGAACCAAATCCATATCCAGTATAATGGAAAAGTGATATTGGATGAGGTGAATTGGAAGGTAGATCAAGGAGAATGCTGGGTGTTGAGAGGCCACAATGGGGCAGGGAAATCCACTTTGCTCAGTCTGATCAATGGGGAAAATCCACAGGCTTATGCCAATGATATGGTGTTGTTTGATCATAAAAGAGGGACGGGCGAATCGATTTGGGATATCAAGCGGCCCATCGGTTTTGTCTCCCCCGAGCTGGCCAGGTACTTTCCCAGTAACCAGACCTGCCTAAAGGTGGTGCTGTCTGGGCTTTTTGATTCCATTGGCTTATTTAAAAAGGTGACTCCCGAGCAGGAAGAGCAGGCCATGGATTGGCTTAGGCTGTTCCGGATAGAGCATACCGCCAAGATGCTTCTCAGCCAGATCCCATTGGAAAACCAACGGTTTTGCTTGCTGGCCCGGGCCATGATCAAATCACCGGCATTGTTGATCCTTGATGAAGCCGCGCAGGGAATGGATGATGAGCAGCGGATTCTTTTCAGGGAGACCATCGATCATATTGGAAGGCATAAGGATGTCTCCATGATTTATGTGAGCCATTACGAGCAGGATATTCCTAAGGTAGTAGACCATGAACTGGTACTGGAAGATGGAAAAGTGGTGAGGAAGATTTGAAAGGTAAGAAGGTCGAAGTAAGAGTTACGAAGTAAAGTAGATAGCACCAATAACTATTAGCCAAGAAAATAATTACCAAACAATGACGATAGAAGAAGCACAGGAAAAAGTGGATCATTGGATCAAAACGGTAGGGGTGAGGTATTTTAATGAACTGACCAATATGACCATCCTGACGGAAGAGGTGGGAGAGCTGGCTAGAATTATGGCCAGAAAGTATGGGGAGCAGTCCTTTAAGGAAAGTGATCAAGGCAAGGATCTGGGGGATGAAATGGCGGATGTGCTATGGGTGCTGATCTGTCTGGCCAACCAGACCGGAGTGGACTTGACCGAGGCGCTGGAAAAGAATTTTGAAAAGAAGAATATTCGGGACAAGGACAGGCATAAAGGTAATGAGAAGCTAAGGTAGTAGGGAGTCTAAAGTCTTGAGTAGTGAGAATGGCGTTTGAGGTTTCTTTAGAGCTATTGTTAGTGATTTCAAATCCCAAACGGCTTCGAAACAGCTTTTTGAATCATGGCATGACTCCAAGTCATGCCATGATTGTGTTTAAAGGGGGCTATCCAGCATCTATCCTCTAGGCTCTTCCAACTATGGCACAAATGGCCTGTCCGCCAAAACCCAAAGCGGTGATCAGGATACGGTTGATGGATTTGGGAGGTGCCGATTCATTTTTGATGTAGTCTGGAAGGGCAGGAAGTTCCTGGTTTTGCAAAACCGAAATGGCCAAATCCAGGTTGGCTGCTAAGCTTGAACCAAGGGAGTGGCCGATTTTCCATTTATTGGAAATGGTAAACGGCACTTTATTGTTGAAGATGGTTTGGTAAGCAGTTCTTTCGGCAAGATCTCCCAGTTTGGTGCCTGGAAAGTGACCGATAATCAAATCAATGTTCTCGGGAATTCTATTGGTAAAAGCATTTTTAGCTGCAGAGATGATACAGTCGCCTGAGGCAGACAATCCCGTGGAATGGTGGATTTTTTCCATCGCTGAGCCCACTCCATCCAAATAAGCTAGTATACTATAATTGGACTTAACCAGTTTAAAGGCGTATGCCCCCTCGCCTAAAACCATGGTGTTCTGTTCCTTTTCAAAATCCATGGACCTGCAGGGATAGCCATTATTTTCTTCACCGGCATAGATCCTTATGGCCTTCATTTGGTCGATGGTCAACTGGTTTGTAGGACATTCGACTGCGGCGGCAATGAATGATTTCGCCATGCCGCTGTTGAGCCAGGCGAAGGCATTTTGCAGTGTCAGCCCGAAGCTGCTGCAGGTGGAGGACTGAAAGAAAAGTGGGCTTTCTGATTCATGCAATAAGCTGGGCCAGCTGCTGGCAAATCCAAGGGTAGAGTGAGGGGAAGTCCAAACCGGCAAAGCAGGGTTTTCAGTCTGCATCCTGGATAGAAAATCAATGCTTCCACGGGAAGTTGCTGCATTGATCATTTGGTCCTCAGCAGGCTGTAAGTTCATCTTATGAATCAGGTAAGAGAGCAATTTTGCTTCCTCTGGAAACCGCTCTGGCTTATGTCCTAACTCCCGGATGTAGGATTGTATGTCCTCCCAAATAGATGGAGGAACGCTTGCTTTCCAGTCTCCTTTTTTATTTTGATCCAAAAAATGACTGCCACTGGCATACCTTTGGCCTTCTTGGGAATCATGGAGTCCTAGAGGGTTAAGCCCCATGGCTTTGATAATGCCAATTTGATGTTCTTCTGATCTTACCATTCTGTTATCATTCATCTCATCCAATTTGTTTAAGAAGTGGTAATTCCTTTTCGTCTTTGGCCCATTCGTCCATCCTATATTGCGCTGTAGGTGAAAAACGCTTTAAAATAGCCTTTTCTGAGGATGCGTTTTTTTCTCCGTTCCAGATAATCGTGAAGTCATGGATTCCAGCGCCTTGGAGTGCTTGTAAGGTTAACAGGCTATGGTTAATACTGCCCAAGTAATGTCGGATTACGATAACAGGATGAAGCGCTGAAGCCAGTAGGAAATCCAGAAAGGTCTCCTGATCATTTAAGGGGACCATCAATCCTCCAGCCCCTTCCACGCAGAGCTTTTCTTCCTTTTGGGGAATAAGGGACAGGGGCAATTGAATGGTGGTATTTTCAATAGCGGCAGCCAGATGAGGAGACTGGGGAGTCTTCAGCCGATAAGCTTCCTGAAGGACTTTGGTAGTGGGGGAGTGCTCTGAAATAAACATGGAATCTGACCGGTCCAAATCCCCGCATTGTACCGGCTTCCAATAACTATGGCCGAAGGTTTTGCACAATGAAGCAGCACAAACTGTTTTACCGATTCCTGTACCGATCCCTGTGACAAATACGCTGTTATTCATATTAAGAGTTCAACAAATTGATCAATTGAATTAATTCACGCTCTGTATTAAAAGCATGGAGGACCATGCGAATTCTTTCTTCACCAGGTTTCACTGTTGGAGAAAGGATGGCATAGCAGTTAAAACCTGCATCCTGAAGTAGTTTAACTTTGGCTTTCAACCTGGTGATATCGGCACATTGCCAATACTGAATGGGACTGTTGTTTTGGGAAAAGCTGGTGGATGCATTTTTAGCCAACCGCAAATAGGAGGCAATACTTTTCTCCAGGTCGTCAAAGTTGTGTTGCTGTTGAAATAATGTTAAGGCTGCTTGGATGCTTTCCACTTGGTCGCTGGAAGGGGCGGTGGTATAAATAAACGCCCGGCTGAAATTGATCAAAAAGCTTCTGAGCATTGCAGACCCAAGTACCATGGCCCCGTGGCATCCCGCGGCTTTTCCGAAGGTGATGACCCTTGCAAACAGGTTGGGATGGGAAGAATAGGCTTGCGCAATGCCTTTGTTTTCCGGCCCGAGTGTGCCTAAGGAATGGGCTTCATCGATGATCAAGGCAGCTTGGTGCTGTTGGCAAAGGTCCAGCATTTTTTTGATATCAGGGATATCCCCATGCATGGAAAAAAGGCCTTCAGTAAGGACGAAGATCCTTTTTTCCTTTCCTGATTGAAGTTCGAGTTTTTTCTCCAGGTCATCCAGATCATTGTGCTTGAAGGGCGTCTTTTGCGCAAACCCCAAGCGCATGCCTTCTTTGATGCTGGCATGGACATGCTCATCAAAGACAAAACAACTGTCCTTGTCTCCGAGTGCGGAAAGAAGGCCAACATTGGCCATATAGCCTGAATTGTAGAGCAAAGCTGCTGGGCTCAGCATAAAGCCGGCAAAATCCTGCTCCAGTTTTTCAATCTCAGGGTGGTTGCCGCTGATCAGACGTGAGCCGGTGGCCCCCATCCAAGCAGATGTAGAAGATTGGTTCAATACTTTCCGAAGCAGGCCTTTGGTGGAGTAGCCCAGGTAATCATTGGAAAAGAAATCCACTTTGTCCGGTGAAGGGGTTTTTAGGGTCCTCAGCCTATTGGAAGAGGCTGCTTGCTCCAATTTGGACTGGATAAATTGGTGGTGCTTTTCCATGGAGCACAAAGGTATGGTCTATGGACCGAATTGCAAAGCTAGACAAGGAATGGCAAGTGTTTTTAACCACAAAGGGCTCTAAGGTGACGCAAAGAGCTCAAAGCTTTAGGGTAAGGCATGCGTAAGGGGGAATTGATTTTTCAATGGAAAGTTTATTAAATATTCAATTTGTAAGAATATTATTGATCTAAGTAGGTCTTTTAGTTATATTCATCGAAGTGTTTTTTGTGGGTATTATCTCTTGATTTTTTTACAATGACTGAAAATGAAATAGCTAAAAAGATAATAGGTTGTGCCATTGAGGTTCATCGGGCTTTAGGACCGGGATTGTTAGAGAATGTATATCAGGAATGTCTTTTTTATAAGTTAAGAACGTCTGGCGTGTTCGTATGCAAAGAGGTTGAATTGCCTGTGGTTTTTGAAGAAGTTAAACTTGCCTGCGGTTATAGGTTAGACCTTATGGTTGAAAACAAAGTGGTCGTGGAAATAAAAAGTGTGGAAGTCCTAAGTGATATTCACCTAGCTCAATTATTGACCTATTTAAAGCTGGGAGACTTTAAGCTGGGACTATTGATGAACTTCAATGTTTTGCTTTTAAAGCATGGAATAAAAAGAGTTATCAATGGAGATTTATGAAAAACCTAAACGGCAAGCAATAACTTGAGATTTCTTAAATTTTTTAGAAAAGAATCTTAGTGGTCTCGGTGATACCTTAGTGCACTTTGTGGTAAAAGTAATATCAGATCACTTTTTGCACTGCTGCTTTCACCAGTTCGTCACCTTTCAGTTTGCCGATGAAGTCGTACTTGTCCAAGGTAAGACAGAAATCAATGTCGGCTTCGATATTGTGGTTTTGGAGCCGCTTGGCGTGGGAAGCCTGGCTAAGGAAGCCTTTCAGGTCATTTTTGTTTTCTTCATACAAGGCCTTCATAGCAATGGCCCCATCACAGTCATATACAAACTGTGCCGATAAAACACTGACCAATGCCCCTGCATACAGGGAGTCCTCCAGGTTAAACATGCCCTTCCAGCCAGCGCAGTGGATGATCACGTCCTTTCCTTTTTGGACCAGATAATCAGCTGTGGCCTGTAAGTTCAGGAATGCACCGATAAGTACTTCCGCAGCATCTTTTTTTGACTTTTCAATGGTGAGGGTGCCGTTTGTGGTGGTGACAGCGATTTTTTTGCCTTCGTAAGCATTGTTCAAATAGCTCAAGGGAGAGTTTCCCAGTTCAAAGCCTTCAGCCGTCTGTCCGTTACGTTCCCCCGCAATGACATAACCATTTGCCTTCATGGCCCTGCAGGTTTCCAGTCCAGCTACAGGAGTGATGGAATGGACCTTGTTGGCCAAGCCGGTGACCATGGTAGAGGTAGCCCGAAAGATATCAACGACTACGACTATCTTGTCCTTAAGGTCATGTAAATGGATTAACTCCGGGCTAAGGCAAATTTCGATTTTGTTCATTATAGGTAAAAGCTCCCGAAGAAAACGGGAGCTGTGGTTTATGGTGTTAATTTTATTTTTTCAACAAAGGCAGCTTTTCAATCACCGCAGCAAGGTTTTTGTTCCGTACGCTAACGGCTATTTCAGTGCCTGGTTTGGCATAAGCCGTTTCTACGTAGCCCAAACCTATACCTTTGCCCATGCTCGGGGACATGGTTCCAGAAGTAACTTCACCGATCTGCTTTCCGGATTCGTTGACAATAGGATAGTGGGCCCTGGGTATACCTTTGTCCTTGAAAGTAAAGCCCACCAACTTTTTGTTCACCCCTTCTTCTTTTTGTTTTTTAAGGTTCTCGCTATTGATAAAGTCCTTGGTGAATTTGGTGATCCAGCCTAAACCTGCTTCAAGCGGAGAGGTGGAGTCGTCGATGTCATTACCATAAAGACAATAGCCCATTTCCAGTCTCAAGGTGTCCCTGGCTCCCAAACCGATAGGCTTGATGTCAAATTCGATACCGGCCTGAAAGATAGCATCCCAAACTTTATCGGCATCTTCATTTTTGACATAGATTTCGAATCCACCGGCGCCGGTATAGCCTGTTCCCGAAATGACCACATCTTGGACACCGGCAAATTCTCCAATAGCAAAATGGTAGAACTTGATGTCATCCAATTTTACAGGGGTCAATTTTTGCAGTGTTTCACTGGCTTTGGGGCCTTGTACGGCAAAAAGGGAGATGTTGTCAGAAATGTTTTCCAGTTCTGCCCCCATATTGTTGTGCTTGTTTACCCATGCCCAGTCTTTGTCGATGTTAGAGGCATTTACCACAAGCATATATTCTTCTTCTCCGATTTTATAAACGATCAAGTCATCCACGATTCCTCCTGTTTCATTGGGGAAGCAGGAGTATTGGGCCTGGCCGATGACCAGTTTAGCAGCATCGTTAGAGGTGACTTTCTGGATCAGTGCCAGGGCATTTGGGCCTTTGACCATAAATTCCCCCATATGGGAAACGTCAAATACCCCAACGCCGTTCCTGACGGTGTTGTGTTCTTCTTTATCAGATGAGTACCTCACGGGCATATTATAACCTGCAAAAGGCACCATCTTGCCTCCCAAAGCGATGTGTTTATCGTTCAGTGCAATTTTTTTAATCGTGTTTTCCATATACTTGGGTTTAATTTAGCTTGGGCAAAGGTAACAAATGAGACCAAAGATTACGAGTGGGGCATAAAAAAAGACCGGCAACAGTGGCCGGCCTAAAAACGTTTTGGTAGGAAGGGTTAAATGGCAAAGCTTTCGCCACAACCGCAGGTTCTGGAGGCATTGGGGTTGACAAACTGGAACCCTTTTCCGTTCAGTCCGTCTGAAAATTCCAATGTTGTGCCCGCCAGGTAAAGGAGACTCTTTTTGTCCACAATGATTTTGATGCCTTTGTCTTCAAACACCTGGTCATTGTCAGCGATGTTTTCATCAAAACCCAGGTCGTACATCAGTCCTGAGCAGCCACCACCTTTTACAGAAACCCGGATGTTTTCATGCTCCTTTCGGCCCTCTTCCCTTTTCAATTCTAAAATCCGCTCTTTTGCTTGGTCTGAAATGATGATCATATATTTTATGGTTTTAAATCTGCTAATGAATTTCGGATAAGCTTGAAACATACTTACCTTGGAAATAATTCCTTCTACAAATATACAAAATTAAGCCATGAGAAAAATTGAGCACTTGGGAATAGCGGTAAAAGACCTAAAAAGATCCAACGAATTGTTTGCCAAATTACTCGGCAGGGACTTCTATAAGGAGGAAGAAGTGGAGGGAGAGGGAGTGGTGACTTCTTTTTTTAAAGTGGGCGAAACAAAGATTGAATTGCTGGAGGCCAGTAAAGAAAACAGCCCCATTGCCAAGTTTATAGAAAAACGCTCGGAGGGAATCCATCATATAGCTTTTGCTGTAGAAGATATTCATGCAGAAATGACAAGGTTAAAAGAAGAAGGTTTTGAAATACTCAATGAAGTGCCCAAAAGAGGGGCGGATCATAAATTAGTTGTATTTTTGCATCCTCGAAGCACTAATGGTGTTTTAGTGGAACTTTGCCAGGAGGTAAGGGGTGTTTAGTATTCAGTATCAAGTATCAAGTCTTTAGTATCAAGTATTAAGTACAAGGAGAGTGAAGAAGAGATGGTCAGTGGACTGTTGACTTTGGTCGGATTAAAAATATAGTTCCCATGAGTGGGAAGAAGGTTTAATAAAGCATAATTATGAGTGAAAAGCGAACAGAAATAGGTGAATTGGGAGAGTTTGGCCTTATTGACGAACTGAACAAACATATTATAATAAGGCATAAAGATACCCTGAAGGGAATAGGTGATGATGCGGCGGTTTTGGATGCGGGAGAAAAAGTGAAAGTAGTGACTACAGATTTGCTTCTGGAAGGAGTGCACTTTGACCTTGCTTATGCACCCTTGCACCACTTGGGGTTCAAAGCCGTGGCTGTCAATATCTCTGATATCGCCGCCATGAATGCCCTGCCCAAGCAAATTACCGTAAGTTTGGCCCTGAGTAACCGCTTTTCGGTGGAAGCAGTGGAAGCACTTTATGCAGGGATCAATGCTGCTGCCGAGCATTATAATGTGGATGTCATAGGCGGAGATACGACAGCCAGTAGGTCTGGTCTGGTGATCTCTGTTACGGCGATCGGAGAAGTGGAGAAAGGCAAGGAAGTCTACCGTTCGGGAGCAAAAGTAAATGATATTGTCTGTGTGACCGGGGATCTGGGAGGTGCCCTGATCGGTTTGCAAGTATTGGAAAGAGAAAAGGAAGTGTTCATGGCCGACCCCAATATGCAACCACAGCTGGAGAAATATACTTATGTGACGGGGAGGCAGCTTAAACCGGATGCAAGGATGGATATTGTCCATGAACTTAGGGAGCTGGGAGTGGTGCCGACAGCTATGATGGATATTTCCGATGGCTTGGCCTCAGAACTTTTTCATATCTGCAAGCAGTCCAATGTGGGAGTGACCATTTATGAGGATAAGCTACCGATAGATAAGCAGACTTATGACACAGCGGTAGAGTTTAATCTGGATCCCATTACTTGTGTGCTCAATGGGGGAGAGGATTATGAACTGCTCTTTACCATTAGCCAAGAAGATTTTAACAAACTGGAAAAACACCCGGATGTGCACTTTATAGGTCATGTCACCAAGGAAGAGGACGGTAAGTATCTGGTGACCAAAAGCCAAACGGCCGTGGAGCTTAAGGCCCAAGGTTGGGTGCATTTTCCCGAAAAGAAAAAATAGAGGCCAGGAAAGCTGAGGTTTTTTAACCACAAACAAAGGGTACTAAGGAAGCGCAATGGTTGCTGAGCTGTTGATGGATACGAACATGCTTAGGAACCTTTGTGCCTCCTTTATTTATTTTATGGTCAAGTTATTTTATTCTATCAGGGTTTTCTTCTAGGAAAGCTTTCCAGCCAGCCGAGCGGCCACGGCTTTGGAGCCTTCCATCATGGAAGTGATGACAGAGCGCTACTGCCAGGGCGTCCGTAGCATCCAGCAGTTTGGGGACATCAATGTTGAGCAGGGTTTTGAGCATGTCTGCTACCTGTTCCTTGGAGGCATTTCCGTTTCCGGTTACCGATTGTTTTACTTTCTTGGGCGAGTATTCGGCGATGGGGATATCCCTCGCCAGTGCCGCGGCCATGGCTACCCCCTGGGCCCTTCCCAATTTAAGCATGGACTGGACGTTTTGGCCATAAAAAGGGGCCTCTAGTGCGACTTTATCCGGAAGGAATTCATCAATGATGCCGGTGATGCGTTCGAAGATTTTTTTGAGCTTTAGCTCATGGGAACCGTATTTTTTCAGGTGGATTACACCGTATTGGATGGTTTCGTATTTATTGCCCTTGACCAAAATCAGCCCATAGCCCATGACATTGGTTCCTGGATCTATGCCCAAAATGATTTGCTCTTTCACTGCCTTTTTCGCTATTTTGCCCATTAGCGCAATTTAGCAGAAATCCTTCCATGGGCATGAATCTTTTCGCACTTTTCTTATTTACCGCTTTGGCCATTTATTTGGCCATTCTGGTGGTATTGTCCATCAAGTGGAGGCAGAAAATGGGAGTCAGGGAAGAGAAGGAAGATGTATTTGATTATCCAGTTTCTTTGTTGGTGCCCTTTAGGAATGAACGGGAGAACTTGCCTGAACTGCTCGAAAATTTGGCAGAGCTTTCATATCAAAGTTTAGAGGTTGTGCTGATTGACGATCAGAGTGAAGACGGAGGAGGAAAGTATGTTAGGGAGTGGATAAGATCAAACGGCAAAGAGAATTTTAAGCTGATAAAAAGCGAGGGTGAAGGGAAAAAAGCGGCTGTCGAGCATGGCGTAGTGGTTTCAGAAGGGCGGATTATTCTCACTACTGACGCGGATTGTCTTTTGCCAGTGGATTGGGTGCAAATGATCCTCCAACCTTTCAGGGATCCTAAAGTGCAGATGGTGGCCGGTCCTGTAATGTCAAAAGAGGGCAAAACAGAATTTGAACATTTCCAGCAGATCGATTGGGCAGGAATACTTTTGATGACCAATTTTTTCTTTCAAATTAAAAGGCCTGTCATGTGCAGTGGGGCCAATATGGGCTATAGAAAGGAAGCGTTTTATCACTTAAGAGGGTATGAAGGCAATGCCCATTTATTGTCCGGGGATGATTCGTTTTTACTGGAGAAGATGTACGACAGGTTTGGAGGAGAGGCCATTACGTTTTGTACAGAAAATAAATTATTGGTGAAAACTTCCTCTGCAAATTCATGGAAGGCATTTGTGGCCCAGCGAAAGCGATGGGCCCGAAAGTGGAACAAACACCGACTGTGGCAGAATGCATACGGGGCCGTTGCCAGTACGGTTCTTTCATTATCAAGTTTATCAAGTATCATTCTGTTGTTTGGTGGGAGAGGTTTTCCTTTATTATTTGTGTTGTTTTGGGGACTTAAATTTGCTTTTGAGTATGTGGTCTTGGGCCAGGTTTTAAAGGGTTACAGGGTGCGTTTGCCCGTTTTAAGTTTTGTTTACGCGAGTTTTTGTCATCCCTTTTATGTTGTTTTGGTAGCGATTTCTTCCTTTTTTGGGCATTCCAGCTGGAAAGGAAGGTGATCTAAAATTACTTTAATGTTTAGCTAAAATGTCCGAAGAAGAATTTGAATTGATGGATGAATTGTATTTTGTACAATCCTATGTTTATTTAAAAGAGACGCTCAGCTGGGAAGATGAGGCGCTTTTGAGTACCTTGCAAAGATTGTACAGCAAAGAGCTGATCAAGTGCCTTTCCGGACCGGATGAGGAAATCTTTGGCCAGGTGAGTATACCGGAAAAAGGAAAAAACTATTATTATCTGGCTACCAAGAAAGGGCTGATGGCCCACAATACATTATAAAAATTAGAGCCCGGTGACCACGGAAACAGTAAAATATCAAAGAAAAGAGCTGGAATTGAAAGCCTTGTTGGAGATCACCCAGGCGATCAATGAAAACAAAACGGAAACCGTATTGCTCAATATATTCAAATTCACTTGTCTGGTGCATTTAAATATACGGTCTTTGGTGCTTTATGTGGCCAATCAGGAAGGCTATGAGGAGCGGGTAAAACATGGGGTAAAGCAAAATATTCCCAAATTGATTCCGCATAGTGATGTGGATGATAACAGGGAGATCGGCAAGTTGAATTTGGTGATGCCCTCTGAATATTCCTTTAACGAGCTGGATATCTATGTGCCGGTGTACCATAAGGATAAGATGCTCGCGATCTTACTGCTTAAAACCAAGGATACTGAACGGGAGCTGGACTTGGATTTTACACAAGCCTTGACCAATATCTTGGTAGTGGCTTTGGAAAACAAGCGATTTGCAAGAAGGCAGTTGGAACAGGAACGTCTAAAGCGGGAAGTTGAGATTGCCAGCAATGTGCAAAGGATGCTGTTTCCGGCCGATCTGCCAGAAACCGAGCGGCTGAAAGCCAAGGTGACTTATTATCCGCACAGCACTGTAGGAGGTGACTATTATGATTTGATTAAAAAATCAGAGGATGAAGTCTTTTTTTGCATCGCTGATGTGTCAGGAAAGGGGATGCCGGCAGCTTTGCTGATGTCCAACTTTCAAGCTGCTTTGCGGACTTTGTTAAGGAGTTCTTCAGATCTGGAGATGATTGCAGGGCAGCTGAACTTTACTATTTTTGAGAACACCAATGGAGAGCGGTTCATTACGTTTTTCCTTGGGTACTATAATTATAAAACCAAAACGCTGCAATTTGTCAATGCCGGGCATAACCCGCCGGTGCTTTGCCGTGAGAGGACAGGTGAGGTTGAGCTGCTTCAAGCCGGAACCACTATTTTGGGGGCTTTCAAGGATTTACCTTTTTTGGAAGTGGGAGAGAGAAAAGAGCTGCAAGATTTTACCATCCATCTCTACACGGACGGTTTGACGGAGGTATTTAACAGTCAGGATGAAGAATACGGGGAGCAGCGATTTTTGGACTTTATCGACAGTCATGCTGAATTGGAGCCGGAGGTGTTTCATCAGGAGTTTTTTGAGGACTGGAGTCAGTTTTCTGGAGAGGTGCCCCGAGGAGATGATATTACCTTATTAAGCGTCCGTTTTAAATAAGAACAGGATGGTCATTCATTTTGTGCCGAGAATAATTAAATGGTTTTTCGGACGGTTTACCTGGAATAAAGACCGAAAGGAGCGAAAACTCTATCTGACATTTGATGATGGGCCTGTTCCCGGTGTAACGGACTTTGTGCTCAATGAGCTCCATAAGAGAGGGATGAAGGCTACTTTTTTTGTGGTTGGGGATAATTTGGAGAAATATCCAGATCTGGCTGCAAAAATTGTTTTGGAGGGGCATCAGCTAGGAAATCATACCTATAATCATTTGAGGGGGACAAGTGCCGAAGACAAGGAGTATTTTGCCAATATTGAAAAATGCTCCCGGGCCATCGCTGCTGTTTCGGGCTTCAGACCGAGGCTTTTCCGTCCGCCCTACGGAAGGATCAAAAAGCGACAGGTCGATCAATTGATAAAGGATTATGAGATAGTTTTGTGGGATGTGCTTTCCGGGGATTATCACCCCGGGCAATCCGCCGAAACGTGCTTGTCCAAAACGATGCAGTATACCAGAAGTGGTTCGATTGTTTTATTTCATGATCAGGAAAAGACAGAAAGGGTGGTGAAAGCTGTTTTGCCCAGGTATTTGGATTATATTCAGTCGGAAGGTTATGAAACGGCTTTGTTATGATGCTGGTTGGAACCCTCATAATCGTCGGCTTGCTTATCCTTCAAGATTTTTTGATGTGTTATTTCCTTTGTGCTCACCTCAAGGATTTTTATCGGGAGATACCTGATGAAAAGCTTCCCAAAATCAGCGTGCTGGTTCCGGCCAGAAACGAAGAAAAATTACTGGCAGACTGTTTAAAGGCTTTGGGAGAATTACGATATCCAAAAGGCAAACTTGAAATCATTTTAGGGGATGACCGGAGCAGTGATGGGACAGCAGCAATATTAAGGAGTTGGGTGGCCAGGACTCCTGATAGCAAGTTTTTGGAGGTCCAAGCTGTTTATTCTCACCTTAATGGGAAGGCAAATGCCCTTGCTCAAATGGCAGAAAAGGCTACCGGGGACTTATTGCTTTTTACGGATGCGGACTGTCAGGTTAATCCAGGTTGGGCAGTGGAAATGGTGAAGGCTTTCCGTCCAGCTTTTGGTTTGCTGGTAGGAGTGACACGGATAAAAAGTCCATTCTTGATCCAACGGCTTCAGGGGATGGATTGGTGGTTGACCTTGGGGATGATAAAGGTAACGGCTGATCTGGGGCGATTACTGACAGCCGTGGGGAACAATATGCTGATCAGCAGGGAGGCTTACGATGCCGTAGGTGGGTTCCAGAGTTTGCCTTTTTCGGTTACGGAAGATTTTTCCATGGGACAAGCGATTGCGGCAAAGGGCTACCGTCCAGCTCATCAGGTTTCTTCAGGCAGTTTGGTGGACACCAAAGCGGAAAAAAGTTTTTTTGATTTGATGAGGCAGAGAAAGCGGTGGATGAGGGGCGCCTTTAGCTTGGCCTTGCCCTGGCAATTATTACTGGCACTTCAGGCGTTATTTTTTCCAGCTGTGATAGCAACACTCTTTGTTGATTTGTGGGTGGGGGGAGTGCTATGGCTGGCTAAGGTAATGCTTCAGGCTGTTTTTATTTGGTGTTTGGCCAAAAAGGCAGAGGTGCGGGTACCGTTTTGGGAATTATTTATTTTTGAAGTTTATTATTTAGTAATTTCATGGTCAACAATAGTGTATTATTTTTGGCCTTCGAAAATTAATTGGAAAGAGAGAGAATACTGATGCAATTTATTGATACCCATGCCCATATTTATTCCAAAAAATACGATAGTGACCGAGATGAGGTGATCGAGAGGTGTAAGGAAAATGGTGTGGGCACCATTTATATGCCAAATGTGGATGTGGAGTCAATCGATGCGATGCTGGAAGCAGAGCACCGTTATCCTGATGTTTGTATTCCGATGATGGGATTGCATCCCTGTGATGTGGACAAGGACTTCGAAAAGCAACTTTATATAATGGAGGACTGGCTGTCCAAGCGCCATTTTTGTGCCATAGGGGAGATTGGAACAGATCTCTATTGGGATAAAACAAAGTTTGAGCTACAAAAAGAGGCCTTGAAGATACAGGTGGGATGGGCGAAAGAAAAAGAGCTTCCGATTGTATTGCACTGTAGGGAGTCCATAGACGAGACCATTGGCCTGATCAGGGAAATGAATGATGATCGCCTTACGGGGATTTTCCACTGTTTTACAGGAACGGTAGAGCAGGCAAAGGAAATTATCGAGATGGGGTTTTTATTAGGCATTGGAGGCGTCTCCACTTTTAAGAATGGCGGCTTGGACAAGGTGCTTCCGGAAATTGGGCTTGATCATTTGGTTTTGGAAACGGACGGTCCTTATTTGGCCCCTGTTCCTTATAGAGGAAAAAGGAATTCACCTGAATATATACCCATTATCGCAGAGAGAGTAGGTGATCTCACGGAAAATACCCTGGAAAAGGTAGCTGAAATCACTAATTTAAATGCCAACAAAGTTTTTAATCGTTCTGATGTATGAATTATAAGATCGTAAGATTAAACACCGCAGCAAAGAGTGAGATAAAATCCTCCGTTCTGATCATTTATACGGGAGGGACTTTAGGGATGGCTTATGATGAGTCAGGATCATTGGTGCCCTTTAATTTTGGTCAGATATTGGAAAAAATGCCCAACCTGACCAATCTCAATATTGCGATTACAGTAATCTCCTTTCCTGAGCCCATAGACTCCTCCAATGTAAATATGCAGCATTGGGTGGATATGGCCTATATCATTTATGAAAACTATGACTCCTATGACGGCTTTGTGGTGCTGCATGGTACAGATACCATGGCCTATTCAGCCTCCATGTTAAGTTTTATGCTGAAGGGCTTAAGCAAGCCTGTTATTTTTACAGGAGCCCAGCTGCCCATCAGCGCCATGCGTTCAGATGCCCGGGAAAACCTGATGACATCTTTGGAGATCGCCATTTCTAAAGCCAATGGAAAGCCGATCGTTCCTGAGGTATGTATTTTCTTCAATCACATGCTTTTGCGGGGAAATAGGGCTAAGAAGATGCAGAGTGTTCATTTTGATGCCTTTGAATCAGAAAACTACCCCCCTTTGGCAGAAGCAGGGATCGTGATCGATTATAACTATGCAGCCATAAAACCCTATAAAGAAGGGGTTCAGCTCAAGTACCTCAATAAATTGGATAAAAGCGTGATGATCCTGAAGCTGTTCCCAGGCATTACATCAGAGGTGATTGATAGCTGTTTTAATATCAAAGGGCTAAGAGGTGTGGTCTTGGAAACCTACGGCTCCGGGAATAGCCCTACCGAGCAGTGGTTTATCGACACCATAGAAAAGGCCGTGAAAAAGGGGATTATCATCCTGAATGTTTCCCAGTGCAATGGGGGACGGGTGATTCAGGGAAGGTATGAGACCAGCAAGGAACTTAAAAGGATCGGTGTATTGAGCGGGGGGGATATTACCTCTGAGGCGGCCATCTGCAAGATGATGTTTTTATTGGCGAATGAGACAGATGAGGAAGAAATCCGCAGGAAATTGATCGCCCCAATAGCAGGAGAAATGTCGCTTACGAGCAATTAATCAAAGTTCTGGTGGGTGGTGAAAGCTAAAATGTTTTAGAGAACATTATTTTTTTATTATTGACAAGTGGTTGTTATTCAGGTAGGTGAATGGGCCATGTTTGGAATAAAAGATCTGGATACATTTATTTTTATTTAAATAAGCAATAGTTTCCTTGCAGGAACTAAATATTATATTTTTATTTGTCGCCTCGATTGTTAGCAAAATCACACAGAGAGGTGTCCGAGCGGTCGAAGGAGCACGCCTGGAAAGCGTGTATACCCCTAAAGGGTATCGAGGGTTCGAATCCCTTCCTCTCTGCATTTTATCATTCTCGTCGGTGAGCAGCCGAAGATAATTCGAAAGTTCTTTCTTTCAGTACTGCCCTAAAGTAAGTGTTTTACAATGCATGATCATCCGTAATAACTAATAAAGCTTTTTTATTATTAAAAAGTTAGTTATATTGTATGTAAGCTTAATAGTAGAGGGGTGGCGGATACCTGAAGAAAAAAATTATAAGAGTATCCCTTGTCATTTGATTTGAAAAAATTATATCTTTAAAAGCTCAATATTTAAATTGGAAACCGTTTAACCTTTATTTAAAAGTCTATTAAAAACTAAATTATGAAAAAGTTAATCGCTTTGTTCATGCTTACCGGAATGCTTCTGTCTCCGGTTATTTCAAAAGCACAAGATGCCACAGAGGATACTTCAGCAGAAGATACTACTGAAATGGCAATGGAAGAGGAAGCTGTAGAGGAGCCCGCTCCTGTGGTAGCTGACGATGATATCGTGGTGGAAGATCAGCCATTTCATCAAATAATCAAGGACAAGTTCATCGAAGGTGATCCTACTTTCATGACTCCAGTATTGATCTGTTTGATTTTAGGACTTGCTGTAGCCCTTGAAAGAATCATCACTCTTAACCTTTCTACTACAAACACCAAGAAGCTTTTGGCTAAAGTGGAAGATGCTCTTGATCAAGGTGGTATCGAGGCAGCTAAAGATGTCACTAAAAGCACTAAAGGTCCTGTAGCCTCTATCTTTACTCAAGGTTTGATGAGGTACTCAGAAGGAATCGAAATGGTTGAAAAATCAATCATTGCTTATGGTTCCGTTGAAATGGGCCGTTTGGAAAAAGGTCTAGTTTGGATCTCTCTTTTCATCTCTCTAGCCCCAATGCTTGGTTTCATGGGTACTGTAATCGGTATGATCGGTGCATTTGACTCTATTGAAGCAGCTGGTGACATTTCTCCTTCTCTTGTAGCAGGTGGTATTAAAATCGCCCTTTTGACTACAGTAGCAGGTTTGATCGTTGCAATTATCCTTCAGTTGTTCTATAACTACTGTGTGGCAAAAATCGATTCTTTGGTAAACGATATGGAGGATGCTTCCATCACTTTGGTGGATATCCTTGTAAAGCATAAATTGACTAAGTAATCAGTCTTTTTAAGCACCATTAAATTAATTAATTAACCAAAGAACTTAACGATATGGATTCTTACGATATAATGCTATATGTAGGATATCTTTTGATCGGACTGGGCGCACTATCAGCAATTGTATTGCCGCTTGTCAAGTCAATCGATAACCCTCAAAGCTTGCTAAAAATCGGTGTAGGGGTCATAGGAGTAGCCGTATTGTTCTTTATCGCTTATTCAATTTCCAGCGATGAGGTACTTCCAAAATATGCTGTAGCTCCTTTCAACCTTACTCCAGGTACTTCCAAAGCAGTAGGTGGAGTATTGTTCACCACCTATATACTATTCTTCCTTTCGTTGATCGGAATCGTAGTAACTGAATTGAATAAACTTATAAAGTAATTTAGCGATGGCAAGAAAGAAAAACCGAATGAGTCAGGAGGTAAATGCAGGATCCATGGCGGATATCGCCTTCTTGCTACTTATCTTCTTTCTTGTAACCACGACAATTGCTTCTGACAAAGGTATTACTAACATCTTGCCCCCAAAGCAAGATCCTAACGTGCCGCCACCGGATATTAAGAAAAACGAACGAAATATCTTTAAGATATTGATCAACTCAAACGATCAATTATTGGTGGAGGATGATTTTAGAGATAACACAGAGGGATTGGACCAGGAAATCAAAGAGTTCATCCTGAATTTTGGCGAGCCGAATCAGGAAAACATTGATTTGTTCAACAGTCTCCCTAATTCTTTGAAGGCCCAGGCCAACAGAGATCCGGAATCCTCAGATCATCCAAACGAAGCGGTCGTTTCGATCAAGACCAACAGGGGAACAAGTTACGAGCTATACCTCGAAGTATTGGACTTGGTGAAAAAAGCATACTTTGAAATTTATGCTGAAAGAGTAGGCCTTTCTGCTGATGAATACCGGGCACTGTCCAGTAGAAGTGCAGCAGAAAAAGAGCTTATGGAAAGAGGAAAAGAAAATATTCCTATGGCAATTTCAATAGCTGAACCAGATAAAACAGGAGGAGAATAATTATGGCAAAGTTTAAGAAAAAAACCAAGACCGAAGAAAATATTCCTACTTCAGCATTGCCGGATATTATCTTTATGCTTTTGTTCTTCTTTATGGTAACTACGGTGTTGAGAGAGCAGGAGATTTTGGTAGAACAAAAACTCCCGGCAGCCACGCAGTTACAGAAGTTGGAAAAGAAATCTTTGATATCCTATCTTTTTGTAGGGAAGCCCAAAAACCCAAGTGTTTTTGGTACGGAACCAAGAATTCAAGCAAATGATGCCTTGATCACGACCAATGACATCTTGCTTTGGGTAAACCAAGAAAAGGATAAGTTGTCTGAAGCAGAGAGGGACCAGATTACTATTTCCCTAAAAGCAGATAGGGATGTGAAAATGGGACCAATCGCTGATATTCAGTTAGAGCTTAGAGACGCAGACGCAAGAAAAATTCTTTATGCTTCTGTAGGAAGAACGACTACCGAATAAGATTTTAAATCATTATATTTCTTAAAAGCTATCTACCCTTTCGGTGGATAGCTTTTTTTATTTAATAGATATCTAACAAAAAGCCATGGTTGAAAGCCGAAAGAAAATGCAGTTTGCCTGGTCCATGTATGATTGGGCGAATTCTGTTTATAGTTTAGTAATCACATCCACAATTTTTCCGGTTTATTACAATAGTGTGACCAAGTCAGAGGAAGCTGGTGATATGGTTTCATTTTTCGGTGTTGAATTGGTGAATACCGTTTTGTATTCTTGGTCCCTCTCGTTTTCATTTCTAGTTATCGCTTTTTTGTCCCCATTACTATCAGGAATGGCTGACTCTGGTGGAATGAAACTTACTTTCATGAAAATATTTGCCTCCTTGGGGGCCGTTTCCTGTATGGGCTTGTTCTTTTTTCGGGGTGAAAACTTGGAATACGGGATCATCTGTAGTGTATTGGCGAGCATTGGGTATTCCGGTAGTATCGTGTTTTATAATGCTTTTTTGCCTGAAATAAGTGAGGAAAAGGAATATGATATGTTAAGTGCCAGGGGATTTGCTTTGGGCTATATTGGCAGTGTGGTTTTGTTGGTGATAAATTTGCTCATGATTCAGTTCCCCGAAGTTTTTTTTCTTAGTGACGGGGGAGAAGCTGCGAGATGGTCATTTTTGCTCACCGGTATTTGGTGGTTAGGTTTTTCCCTAATTCCATTTAGTATGCTGCCCAATAATCCATATCATAGAAAATTGGACAAATCGCTATTACTGTCTGGATATCGGGAAATAAAAAAGGTGTTTAATTCATTAAAAGTAAAGCCTCAGTTAAAACAGTTTTTGCTGGCATTTTGGTTTTACAGTATGGGCGTTCAGACGGTCATGTATATGGCGGCTTCTTTTGGAGATAAGGAACTCCGAATGGAGGGTGATAAGCTGATCATAACTATCCTGATAATACAAGTGGTTGCTATCTTGGGAAGTTATTTGTTTGCATTTATAGCAAGAAGTAAGGGGAACCGATTTTCTTTGGTTAGCATGGTGCTGATCTGGATAGGAATATGCGGCGCAGCTTATTTAGTGACGACAGAATATGAGTTCTATGCCCTTGCTTTTGTGGTAGGTTTGGTCATGGGAGGAATTCAAGCTATTTCAAGGTCTTCATATACAAAACTTATTCCCACAGAAACCATAGATCATGCATCGTATTTCAGTTTTTATGATGTGACAGAAAAGTTGGCCATTGTGCTAGGTACCTTTTCTTATGGCCTGATAGAGCAGTTTACGGGAAGTATGCGAGACAGTTCATTAGTTTTGGGAACGTTTTTTGCTTTTGGTCTAGTGTTTTTATTGCGCTTAAGGTTTCCGAAGCATAAATTGGTAAAAGTTTAACGATAGATACAATGCTTGAAATTATTTCAGGAGAATCTGTAAAAAAGCTGGATGCAGATTTTATCAGTGACAAGGGGATTACTTCTCACCGTTTGATGGAAAATGCAGCGGGCGCTTTTTGTAATTGGTATGAAGGTAAATTTCATCGTAACAACAAAATCGGTATTTTTTGCGGTACTGGAAACAACGGCGGTGACGGTTTAGCCATTGCCAGAATGTTATGGCGGAAAGGATATGAAGTTCTGGTCTTTTTGCTCGGGGACTTTAGTAAAGCTTCTGCTGACTGTAGGTTAAATTTGGAGTTGCTTCCAGATAAGCTTCCTGCCATCACCATGAGTGGGGAGGACATAGAGCATATTGATTTTGATTTCGACGTCCTTATTGATGGAATATTGGGGATCGGAATAAACCGGCCATTAGAAGGAGATCTCCTTAAATTGGTTCAGCGGCTTAATAAGAAAAAGAAAACCGTCAGAATTGCCATCGACATTCCTACCGGTTTACCTTCGGATGGCTGTGTAGAAGGAGAGGCCTATAAGGCGGATATAACCGTTAGCTTTCAGTTTCCGAAGTATTCTCTGCTGTTTCCAGAGCATGGACCTTATGTAGGTAAGTTAAAGGTGGTAAATATTGGAATTGGACAGCCTTTCTTTGGTCAGTTTTCAGAGGGTAAATATTTCCTTCAGGAAAAGGATATCTGTGGTAGACATCGTTGCTTTAGTAAGTTTAGTCATAAAGGTGATTTTGGTAAGGTATTATTGGTAGGAGGAAGCTACGGAAAAGTCGGAGCCATTAGGATGTCAGCCGAGTCCGCCTTGAGGACCGGAAGCGGGCTGGTTACTTGCTTGACAGCCAAATGTGGTGTAGGAGTCCTACAAACAAGTTTACCCGAGGCGATGGTCATCACGAGCGATTCAGAAAATTTTGTGGGTACTTATGATGTGAAAGAATTTGAGCGCTTTGACGCTATGGGTATCGGACCGGGGATGGGAACAGCCAAGGAATCTGCCAAACTGCTACAAAGTATTTTACAATTTTATAAGGGGCCCATGGTCATCGATGCTGATGGGATTAATATTCTTTCGGAATATCCTAAAATCAAAGAATTGCTTCATGAGGGGGTGATATTGACTCCCCATATTGGAGAATTCGAAAGGTTGGTAGGCGGATGTAAGAATCATAAGGAGCGATTAATGAAAGCTCAGGATTTTGCAGTCAATCATCAATGCATTGTAGTTTTGAAAGGGGCTCATACTGCCATTAATTTACCCAACGGAAAGCAGTATTTTAATTCTACGGGAAATAAGCACATGGCTACCGGCGGAAGCGGAGATGTGTTGACAGGAATGATTACATCGTTTTTAGGCCAATCCTATTCCCCAGAAGATGCTGCCTTATGTGGAGTCTATCAGCATGGATTGGCAGGGCAAATTGCTTCGGTAAAAAAGAAGCGCGGAACCATAGCATCAGATATTATCAAGTCGATTCCAAAGAGTTTCGATTTGTTGAAAATTGATTGATAAACGGTTCTTGCTAGTATCCCGATAGCTTTACAGAGTTACTGGGCATCAAAATCAGCAGAAGTCAAAGAATGTCATTCTGCCCATTTATTTGCCATTGAAAAAAAAGCCCCTCGCAGATTGCAAGGGGCAATAGTTGATTAGAATTCGGCATTACCGGGTGTTCGAGGAAAAGCAATGACATCTCTGATATTCCCCATTCCTGTAACGAACTGCACCATTCTTTCAAAGCCAAGCCCAAATCCAGCGTGAGGAGTGGCTCCAAATCTTCGGGTATCCAAATACCAATACAATTCCTCTTGGCTGATGTCCAACTCATCCATTCTTGTAGTAAGCTTCTCAAGGCTTTCCTCTCTTTGTGATCCCCCTACAATCTCTCCGATTCCAGGAAAAAGAATGTCCATCGCGGCTACCGTCTTTCCGTCGTCATTTTGTTTCATGTAGAAGGCTTTGATGTCTTTAGGGTAATCAGTCAGGATAACCGGTTTTTTGAAATGCTTCTCCACCAGGAACCTTTCATGCTCAGATTGAAGGTCTGCTCCCCATTCTTCGATGAGGTAGTTGAATTTTTTCTTTTTGTTCGGTTTGGAATTTTTAAGGATATCTATCGCCTCGGTGTAAGTCAGTCTTTGGAAATCATGGTCAATTACGAATTGTAGCCGTTCCAAAAGTCCCATTTCACTACGTTCATTGGCTGGTTTCTTTGCATTTTCCTCTGCAGCTCTACTGTCAAGGAACCGGAGATCATCTTTACAATTTTCCACCGCGTATGAAATGATGTATTTCAAAAAGTCTTCCGCCAAGTCTTGGTTGTCCTCAGCATCACAAAAGGCCATTTCAGGTTCTATCATCCAAAATTCCGCCAAGTGTCTTGTTGTATTGGAGTTCTCCGCTCTAAATGTAGGGCCAAAGGTGTAAATTTCTGATAGTGCCATGGCTGCCAGTTCCCCTTCCAGCTGGCCTGAAACTGTCAGGTTGGTCTCTCTTTCAAAGAAGTCTTCCTTAAAATCAATTTCTCCCGCCTCGTTTAAAGGAGGTTGTTTAAGGTCGAGTGTAGTGACCTTAAAGGTCTCGCCAGCTCCCTCCGCATCCGATGCGGTGATGATCGGGGTATGAATATAGAAGAAACCTTTCTTGTTGAAAAATTCATGGACAGCGAAGGCCAGGGCATGCCGGACTCTGAAAACGGCTCCAAAAGTGTTGGTTCTCATTCTCAAATGGGCGTTTTCCCGTAAGAATTCCATGCTGTGCTTTTTCGGCTGCAAGGGGTATTTTTCCGGGTCAGCTTCTCCCAAGATCTCAATTTTTTCGGCGATTATTTCCGAATCCTGACCAGATCCCTGGGATGCTACTATTTTTCCGGAGACTTTGATGCAGGCACCTGTAGTTACCTTTCTTAGCGTCTCCTCATCAATGACATTCGGATCTGCAACCACCTGGTAATTGTGGATGGTGGAACCGTCATTGAGAGCAATGAAAGAAACATTTTTGTTGCCTCTTTTGGTTCGTACCCAGCCCATAAGAGTGGCTTGTTCTCCGATTTTATCACTTTCAAGCAATAATTTAATCTTTGATCGTTTGTTGAATGCCATAGGAGTTGAAAGTTATGTGTTTTACCGCAGGAGGGTAAAACCTGTCATTGGTTTAAAATGGAATGCAAAAAAACGATATAATAAGCTTTTTATCAAAATTTTGCGGTAATTTCCTAAATTTGAATAGAAATTAGTGGCCCAAATTTTGCCACCGATGTAGACATTTGACTTTTAAGAAGAAAGATATTCAAGATTACGCGATCGTATGCAAAAACTGAATTTAAATCAGGTATTATCCCAAAAACTGTCTCCCCAGCAGATTCAGTTTATAAAGTTGTTGCAGGTGCCAACAGCCGAATTAGAGGCAAGGGTGGAAGAAGAGCTTGAAATCAATCCCGCTTTGGAAGAGGGTAGAGAAGAAGGTGAAGAACAGCAGGGCGAGGACATTCTTGCTGATAACTATGAAGAGGAAAATAAAGAGGAAAAGGACCTTAATTTAGACGATTATCTTAGTGATGACTATGGGGGCTATAAGATGCAGGGCGACGGAAACTATTCCCCGGATGATGAAGATCGCGAGATGCCCTTGTCCAGCGGAGTGTCCCTTCAAGAGCAGTTGATTTCACAATTGAATTTCCTGCGATTGGACGAGCATCAGCGCATCATAGGAAGGCAGCTAATCGGCAGTATTGAAAGTGATGGTTATATCAGAAGGGATTTAGAAGCCATCATCAATGATTTGGCCTTTAGCCAAAACATAGAAACGGACGTGGATGAGGTAGAAGAGGTACTTAGAAAGATCCAGAACTTTGATCCGGCTGGAATAGCGGCAAGAAGTTTACAGGAATGTCTGATTATCCAATTGGAAAGGAAAGAACATCAAGAGGATGAGCTGGTTCAGAAAGCACTTTTGGTAGTAAGCGATTGTTTTGAGGAGTTTACCAAAAAGCACTACGACAAAATCCTAAAGAAATGCAATCTTGAAGAGGAAGACCTCAAAGAGGTGGTCCATATGATTACCCGCCTAAACCCAAAGCCCGGAGGAGAATCTGAGGGTTTGATGAGAACGCAATACATCATACCTGATTTTATTCTCAACAATGTAAATGGAAAGCTTGAGATAAGTTTAAATTCCAGAAATGCCCCTGAACTAAGAGTGAGCAGGTCGTATTCTGAGATGTTTGATGCTTATGAAAAAAGTGACAAGAAAGATAAAAAATTAAAGGAAACGGTCAGTTTTGTGAAGCAAAAGCTGGATGCTGCCAAGTGGTTTATAGACGCAATAAAGCAACGTCAGCAAACCTTGCTAAAGACGATGCATGCCATTTTGGATTATCAAAGTGAGTTTTTTGTAGAGGGGGATGAGTCCAAATTGAAGCCGATGATCCTAAAGGATATCGCGGAAAAAATCGATATGGATATTTCCACCGTATCGCGGGTGGCGAATAGTAAAGCAATACAAACCGAATTTGGAGTGTTTCCGTTAAAATATTTCTTTTCAGAAGGGATTTCTACCGAAGGAGGAGAGGATGTCAGTAACCGTGAGGTGAAGAGCGTGCTCCAGAAAATCGTAAATGACGAGGATAAAAGAAAACCATTATCGGACGACAAGTTGGTGAAGCTGCTCAATGAAAGGGGCTACAATATAGCGAGGAGGACGGTAGCAAAATACCGCGAGCAACTTCAAATTCCCGTGGCAAGATTAAGAAAAGAACTGTAGTGTATAAGAAAATAGCATCCATCCTTTCTGTTGTATTTCAGCCCTTGCTAATGCCCACGTTGGTGTTTGCTTTGATCCTATACATCGTTCCTGAGGCCACGCAGGTTCCTGAGGAACTGAAATTTTCAATGTTGTTTTTGGTAGTGGTTTCCACACTTATGGTCCCCATGTTAAGTGTCATCGGCTTGAAGTACATGGAGTCCATTCCCAGTATCCATATGGCGGAGAAGAGGGATAGGTACCTTCCTTTCTCTTTTGTTAGTATCTTTTATGTGCTGGTGACTTATTTTTTTTATGAAAGGCTGAATTACGATGAATTGATCATCGTTAGTTTGGTGACCATTACAGGGGCTATTATCCTGCTTACCTTGGTGACTTTCTTTTGGAAAATCAGTGCCCATTTGACCGGTTTGTCAGGCGTATTGGCCATTATAGTCGTGCTCAACTGGAGGTTTCCAAATGCCGCTTTATTGTATCCAATGATCGTTACCGTGATGCTTTGTGGCTTAGTGGCTTCTTGCAGGCTCTATTTGAATGCCCATAAACCAGGAGAGCTTTTGGCAGGTTTTTGTTTGGGCTTCCTTACCTGCTTTTTGTCTTTTTACTACTATTTAATAGGTTAGCTATGATGGTGTTTAATACTATTGATTATAAGAAGCAGGGCAATTGGGTAGAGATTGCGCTTGACCGCCCCCATGTTTTCAATGCTTTGAACAAGGAAATGTTGACTGAATTAATGGTGGCTTTTTCGCAGGCAGAGCAAGATGAAGATATCCGGTGTATCGTGTTTACGGGAAACGGTAAGGCCTTTTGCAGTGGACAGGATTTAAAGGCTTTTGGAACAGGCCTGAATAGTATACCTTTTGGGGAGATAATAAGAACCCACTATAATCCACTTACTACAAAAATGAGGAACTGTAAAAAGCCCATTATTTGTAAATTAAATGGATTGGCTGTAGGTGCCGGGTGTTCATTGGCCTTGGCGGCAGATATGGTCATTGCCTCAAAAGAAGCCTATTTGGCTGAGATTTTTTCACATATTGGCCTGGTAATGGATGGAGGCTCGACTTATTTCTTGTTGAAGAAGGTGGGGTATGTCCGTGCATATGAAATGGCCACTACAGGAAAAAAAGTCTTTGCTGATGAGGCCGAGCAAATGGGATTGATTAATAAAAGTGTGGATCCCTCAGCATTGGAAGATGCTGTTCAGCAGTATGTCGATGTATACACCAATGCTTCATCGGTTGCCATTGGACTGATAAAGGAAATGCTCAATAAGTCCCAAGAAATGACCTTGGAAGAAGTCCTAGAAATGGAAGCTGTTTACCAGCAAAAAGCTGGTGAAAGCAAGGATTTTAAAGAAGGAGTTTTGGCTTTTCTTGAAAAGAGAAAGCCTGACTTTAATCGATAGGCATAAAAAAAGCGGCTGAGGGGTTGTTCTCAGCCGCTTTTTTTATGATTTGTATCTCCTTTGTTTAGAATAGGGCTACAGAAAGGCCGAAATTGAATTGAGACGCTTCCGTTTCTAATGGACCATGGTTGCTTTTGAATAGGTCATTAAGTCCATAATAAG
>NZ_BAAHAP010000009.1:87784-88936 GCF_054777495.1 Echinicola sediminis
AATCCAAATTCTTGGGCATTTTTCACTTTTCTTTCTACTCCGTTAGCATCTGTAAAGATGTGTTTGGTATGTGCGTTGTAAAGAAAACCGACTTTTCCACCCAAAGCTATTCTGAAACCCTCGTTGTAATCACTTTTGTTGAAGTGGTACCTGAATTCCAAAGGAATGTCGATGTAATTTAATGCCATGGTGTTTTTGCTGACAGCTGTGTTTTCTCCATAAATGTCTTCTATTTCAACAAGCTGGCTTGAATTACTTCCTTTTTCAGGATCATTGATTAACGTCATGTTATCTTTCAATGCTAATTTGTCCAAGCCAAAGCCGATCCCTGGGTTAAAAGTGAGTCCTGATTTATCACCAAGGTTGATGGGGCGCTGGAAATAAATATTAACGGTCTTGGATGCAAAAAACTTAGAGGATAAACCCTCAGGTTTATTATTAAGTGTGTTGAATCCAAAGTCTAAAAACAGGTCTCCTTTAATGTCCGGCCTTCCTTGGATGGGGGTTGTCTTGCCCGCTTGACCGAATAGGCTCATTGGTAACGCAAAAACAAATAAAATAATGATTAGTCTTTTCATGAAAGCGTTTTTTGTAATTAATTTTTCAATGAGCTAAATTATAAAAACTTACTTGATTGTGATGGGTTTTTTATCTTAATTATTCTTAATCGGGTGTTTCAAAAGGTAAGTTAGAAAAAGTAAATAACGGTATGGTGTTGAAATATAGGTGAATAAGGGAAGTGCAGCAAAGGCGGTAGGATTAAATAAGGAGGTTTCTTTTGATTTTATGATAAAACATTATACATTTGCAAACCTCAATGAAGGCCTCGTAGCTCAACTGAATAGAGCACTTGATTACGGCTCAAGAGGTTCCAGGTTTGAATCCTGGCGAGGTCACAAGAAACCCTTTCTAAATTAGTTTAGAAAGGGTTTTCTGTTTTTAGGGCTTTTGTGGGGAATGGGTGCTTTTTTACGGAGGAAATGCCTATTATATGAATGTATTTGATGTTTTGCTATGGTGAGTTGGATGTAGGCAAATATTATTTCATTGATAATCAGGTTGGATGAGATTATTTGGTTTAAAAAACGCCTTTCCCCCTTGCGGGATAAGAAAGTGTTGTTACCTTTGTGACCCTGTTGGACGGACAGGCAC